>JBBIVP010000107.1:0-7632 GCA_037439705.1 bacterium | reverse complement strand
GAGCTTCTTGAAGAATATGTTACCCCACCACCAAAAATCGTGGAGAAAAAAGAGGTTGAAAAACCGAAGGTAAAAGAGGTTCACGAGGAACTTTCAGACTTTCTTATTCATCCACCAGCAGAGGAAGAAATGAAACCTCCCACTCCTCCCCCTAAAAAACCATCACCTCCACCTCCTCCCAAACAAGAAGGTAAGGTAGAACCCCAGAAACCAGCACCTCCTCCAAAAGTTATAGAACCCCCTCCTCAACCTGTTAAAGAAATAGTCGTCCAGAAGACATCACCAATTCTTCCTTTTATAATGGGTTTCTTCGCAGGCGGATTCTTTGTCCTTCTTCTTGCAGGAATATTATGGGTTGCAGGACCTCTAAAGAACCTGTCTCAAACTTCTTCAGAAAAGTCTTCTGCTAAAATCACAGTTCCACCTGTGCCCGAAGAGAAGAAAGTAGAAGTGGCGAAAGAGCCTACTACACCTTCTCAAGCAGAAGAAAAACCAAAAGAGGTTTCTACTCCGCCGCCATCTCAGGAGCAACCTCCACAGGTTGTTTCAGCACCTCCACCTTCTCCGAAATTTATAATCACAATCTCCAATATAAAAAGTGAAAGGGATTTGAAAACGGTGAGGGATGTTCTTGCAAGAAATGGAGTTGGTTTGAAATCCGAGGACAAGAAGGAAACCTCAAAAGAATTGTATGAAATTTATCTTGATGCAACATTTACTCCGGCAGAAGAGGAGGCTGTGAAGTTAAAACTTGACATACTCGGTGCTAAATGCAGTAAAAAAGGCGTCCAGCTTTCCTGCGGAAGTTACGATACAATAATTAAAGCTAATGAGTTAAGGACGATGCTTTCAAATGCCGGACTCCCGGCAAGATTGAGGGTTAATATTTCAAAAGATGTTTCGTGGACTATTGTGACCCTTCCTGTGGAAGGCGATAAGGAAGCTGTTTTAAGGAGTGCCCTTAAAAAATTTAGAATAAGCTCTCAAAAAACAGAATAAATTGATATTCAAAGTTGACGAACTTCCAGACGAGCTCAGAGCATACATAAAGGAAGAAAAAGAAAAAAATTTTATATCCCGTGGTCTAATTTCCATTCCTCCTCATGAGTTGGTTCCCATTCTTATTTATCTATTACACGATGAAAATGAAGAAATAAGAAGGAATGCAGAAAGAACCATCTCAAAAATTCCATTAGAGGTATGGACGGATGCCCTTTTGAAGATATCTTCTGAAAAGGTTTTGAGAGAAATATACATCCACATAAAATCAAGTTTTGTAAAGAGAAATCTCATAAAGAATCCAAATACCCCTCCGGACATATTAAGAGAGATTGCTAAGGATAATGACCAAGAGGTTTTAAAGTCACTTTCCGCAAATACCACACTCCTTCAAAGGTATCCAGATGTGGCAGGGGAGCTTATTAAAAATCCAAACCTTGACCTCCCAACAAGGGAATACATAAGGGAACTTGTTGGAATTTCTGAAAAGAAGGAAGAGGCAGTTGAGAAATATGTCCCATCAGAAGAAGAAAAAGAACTCCTTAAAAAAGTCTCTCTCCCAAAGGATGTTATTGAACTCCTTCAGGGCGAAAGCCTTGAGGAAATTCCAATTCCGAAGGAATTCCTTATGGAGGAAGAGGAAACATCAGAGGAAAAAAGGGAGAAAATGGCAAAAATTATTTCCACTTCCACTGCTTCCAAGAAAATAAAACTTGCTATAGTGGGGAATTCAGAGGTCCGCAAGATGTTGATGAGAGACTCAAACAAACTCATTGCAATAACAGCCTTAAAAAGTCCAAAAACAAGAGAGGGAGATGTTGAAGAGCTCGTTCGTTCAAGAAGTATTCATGAAGACATCCTTGCCGAGATAGGCAATACCAGGATCTGGTTGAGAAATTATAAAATCAGGCTTTCTCTTGTTCAAAATCCAAAAACCCCTTTATACATATCTTCAAAGCTTTTGCATACCCTCTCAGAGAGAGATATAAAGGCAATATCAAAGGACAAAAATGTTCCTTCTTCTCTTGCTTCAATGGCTAAAGGTATATTAAAAAAGAAGGAGGAGAATAAGTAGATGCCTATTGTTGATGAAAAAACAAACGAAGTAAATGCGAAGATTGTTTATTATGGACCAGGGCTTTCCGGAAAAACAACAAACATCCATTACATATACAGAAAATTGAAACCCGAACATAAGGGAAAACTTACAGTTCTTGCCACCCAGACCGACAGAACTCTCTTCTTTGACTTCCTTCCCATTGAACTTGGAGAGGTAAAAGGAATGAAAACTAGGTTTCAGGTTTATACAGTTCCGGGGCAGGTATTTTACAATGCTACAAGGAAACTCATTTTGAAAAATGTGGACGGAATCGTTTTTGTTGCGGATTCCTCAAGGGATAAATTCGCCCAGAACATTGAAAGTTTTGAAAACCTTGAAGAAAATCTTGCATTTTATAAAAGGAGCCTTAAGGATATTCCCCATGTTCTCCAGTTTAATAAAAGAGACATTCCTGATATTTCATCTGTTGAAGAACTCAACAGAGTGTTGAACAAATACAATGCTCCTTACATAGAAGCCTGTGCCACGAAGGGAAAAGGGGTTCTTGAAACCCTTACAACAATATGCAAGATGGTTTTGAGGGCAATAAAGGAGTCAGTTGAGGTGAAACTTGAAGAAAAACCTGTATTCGTTCAGGTTCCGGTTCAAAAGGTTGAAGAGGTAAAAAAAATAGAGGAAAAGCCTTTAATACTTCTTTCAACAGGAGAGATAAAACTCAGTGAAGACAGTGAAATTATTATTCCAATAAGTTTAAAAGATAAAGATGGAAATACCTTGAAAGAAATAGAGGTTTCATTTAGGTTTTCTGTTAAGGAAAAAGAAGGAGGTTAAAAATGTTTGAAGGAAGTTTCGTGGCACTGATTACACCTTTCAAAAACGGAAAAGAAGTGGATTATGAAGCACTTGAGAGGTTGATAAAGTTTCAGCTGGATAATGGAACAAAGGGAGTAGTTCCATGCGGAACTACGGGAGAATCCGCTACACTCACGGAGGAGGAGAGGAAGAAGATAATAGAAAAAACTTTGGAGTTCATAAATAGAAAGGCACTCGTCATTCCCGGAACTGGGACGAATTCTACTGCCACTACCATAAAATTGACAAAAATGGCAAAGGATGCAGGCGCAGATGGGGTGTTGCTGGTATGTCCCTATTACAACAAGCCAACGCAGGAAGGAATATATCAGCACTACAAGGAAATAGCCCTTTCTGTGGATATTCCAATTATTGTTTATAACATTCCATCAAGAAGTGGGGTGAATATTCTTCCTGAAACAATAAAGAGGCTTTCCGAGATAAAAAATATAGTGGGAATAAAAGAGGCATCGGGTTCAATTTCTCAGGCATGCGAAATAATTTCAAAATCCGGTAGCGAATTCTCGGTACTTTCCGGGGAAGATGTATTGACACTTCCTCTCATAAGTGTTGGTGGAAAAGGAGCGATCTCTGCAACCAGCAATGTGGCACCCGGGGAAATGTCAGAAATGATAAAATCCGCCATTAATGGAGATTACAAAAGGGCGAGGGAAATTCATTATAATTTATTACCGCTCTTCAAGGCTTTATTTATAGAAACAAACCCAATTCCTGTAAAAACCATGCTGAAATTTATGGGTTTCTGTGATGGTTCATTTAGGCTTCCCCTTGTTGAACCATCTCAATCTACAGTGAATCTTATTAAAGAAGTTCTTAAGGAAATGAAAAAGATATGAAGGCACTTATTTGCGGTATAGGTGGAAGGATGGGGGGGAGAATATCTGCAATTGCTGTTGAAGATGGTTTTGAAGTTATAGGACTGGAAAGGAAGGACCATCCCCTTTCTCTGAAAGGAGAATTTGAAATTGGTGAGAAAAAGATAAAGGTTTACGGATTTCCCCCTTTTCCTGATGTAAAGGCGGATGTGGCGATTGATTTTACTACCAAATCCGCATCTTTAAGCCTTCTTCCACATTTTGTTGAGAGAAAAATTCCAGTTGTTGTAGGTACCACCGGATTTTCCCAGGAAGAACTTGAATACTTTAAATCCGCTTCCGAAAAAATTCCAATTCTCATTTCTCCAAATATGAGCAGGGGGGTAAACATAACTTTTTCTCTTGTAGAAAAACTGGCTCAACTTTTACTCTATGCGGAGGTTGAGATATTTGAAGCCCACCACAGGTATAAGAAAGATGCACCGAGTGGAACCGCTCTGAAACTTGGTGAAATTATTGCAAAAGCAAGGGGGAAAAAATTAAAGGAAATTGCAAAATTTTCAAGGGAAGGAATTACCGGCGAAAGAAAGCAGGAAGAAATAGGGTTTCAGGTTATGAGGGGAGGAGATATAGTTGGAGAGCATACAGTATTTTTTATCCTTGATGGTGAAAGGATAGAGATTACCCATCGTGCATTAAATAGAGACTGCTTTGCAAGGGGAGCAATTGAAGGTGCTAAATGGATAATAAAAAAAGATAAAGGTCTCTTTACTATGAGGGATATATTTTCTGTATAAGAGTTAAAGCCCCTTTTATGAAAACTGAATTGTGCAGGGAGGAATTGTGATTTTTCCCGTGCTCCCACAATATCCGGCCCTTGTTTCTATATCCATCTCCCTTAAAATTCTCGGCTTTTTAAACCTTTTCTTCTTATTCTCTTCTTTCTTTTCACTTTTCTTCATGTAAGACATTATAATTTTTAAAATTTTATTTGTCAATCAATTTTTGACATTTTTGTCCATCCTCTTTTCACTTCTTCCACATCCCTTTCAATCTGATTTATTAGTTCTTTAATGGTTCCAAATTTTTTAATCTCCCTTATCCTTTTCAAAAACTCTATTTTAATCTCCCTGAAATATATATCCTCCTTGAAGTCAATAATATAAACCTCCATAACCCTTTCCATTTTGCTGAATGTTGGTCTCGGACCAATACTCATTGCTCCAATGAATTTACCCTTCTTACCTTCTATTTCACACCTTACCGCATAAACTCCATCTGGAATTATCACATTCCAGAAAGGATAAATGTTCGCTGTAGGAAATCCAATTTTTTTCCCGAGACCATCGCCTTTGATTACCCTTCCCCTTATGTAGTAGTTGTACCCGAGAAGAAATTCTGCCCTTTCCAGATTTCCTTTTTTAAGTTCTTCCCTTATCAAACTACTGCTTATCGGTGTTCCATTGTGAGAGAGAAGTTCTACAACTTTTGCATTTATTCCGTTTTCTGAACACAATTTTATAAGAAGTTCTGGATTTCCTTTTCCCCTTTTTCCGAATGTGAAATTCCTTCCTGTTATCACCCATTCTGCATTGAGAACTTTTTTGAGAACCTTCTTTACAAATTCCTCGGGTTCCATTTCAGCAATTTCTCTGTCAAATTTTAAAAAGACCAATTTTTCAATCCCTTCATTTTCTATCTGCCATATCCTTTCTTCTACTGGAAATATCAGGTCAAATTTTTTTCTTAACAGAACATCTGGATGAGGGAAGAATGAAAGTATTGACGGGATATATCCTTTTTCTTTTAATTTTTTCAATTCCTGAAGGATGAGCCTGTGTCCTCTGTGAATTCCATCAAAAGCACCAATAGCATATGAGGATTTTTCTTCAATCTCTGGAGCTGTGTCAAAATAAACCTTCATCCCACCAGGATATCTTCTTTTGGGAATGTATAGTGTTTTTCCTCTCTTTTTCTCATAAGAAATCCAAATATGAAGGAATAAATACCTATTTTCCCGATCAGCATTAAGAGTATTATAACAATTTTTCCACCTGTACTTAAATTAGGTGTAATTCCAAAACTGAGTCCCACTGTGCCAAGTGCGGAGGTGGCTTCAAAAATTACAGGAAAGATTGAGGTTCCCGCCAGGTTTTCAGATTCTATCCATAACAACAATAAGGTGCCAGAAAGGAGAACAGTTATATAAAATGCAAAAATTGAAATTGCTTTTTCAACAATTCCATTTCCTATTGTTCTTCCGAATATAGAAGCATCCTTAAAACCGCTTAACCGTCCTTTTATGTATGAAAATATAGTTCCAATTGTGTTCACTTTCATTCCACCCCCGCATGAACCAGAGCTCGTTCCAATTATCATCAGAATCCAGATTATGAAGGCTGAAAGTCCACTTATTTCTGATATTTTCATTGAATTAAAACCGGCTGTTCTTGGAGTAACTGCCTGAAAGAATGAGTTTATGAGCAAGGAAAAAATCCCGGCATTCCACCTTTTTATCTCTCCAATAAAAATAAAAATTGTCCCGATGGTTATCAGGATTCCGGATCCGGATAAGGAAATTTTTGCATTAAGAGAAAGGTGTTTATTTCTTTTTATTAATCTCTCAAAAATTTCTTCACCGGTTATTAAACCTATTCCTCCCAAGAATATAAGAATAGAGAAGGAGAGTAAAAGCCAGTAATTGTTTTTAAAGCCTGTAAGACCTTCAGAGAAGGTTGAGAATCCAGCATTACAGAACGCGGAAATGGAGTGAAATATGGCGGTAAATACCTTTGATTCCACATTTGAGCCTCTTAATGATAATAATATGAAGAGAAATCCAAAAAATTCAATGGAAAATGTATAGATTAAGACCCTCTTTATAATTTTCCTCGGGTCATCCAGTTTTCCCACATATTCTTCACTCATTATTTCTTTTATTCCTATTCCCAGTTTCCTCCTCAAAAGAATGGCTGTGGCAATAACAAAGGTCATTATGCCCACCCCGCCTATCTGAATGAGAATTAGGATTATTATCTGTCCTGTTCTTGTGAAGTCCTTTCTCGTATCAAGAACTGTCAGACCGGTTACACTTACTGCAGAAGTTGCAGTAAAAACAGCATCTGTAAACGAAATTTTTCCGTAGTGGGAAAATGGTAAAAATAGCAGGAATGCGCCTATTAGAATCAAGATAACATAAGAGAGAATAAATATAATCCAGGGATTTTTCCTGAACATTGGTTTTATTCAAATCTGTATCCGCATCTGTAATCAACGGATTTCAGGTCTTCCTGAAAAATTGGGAAAAAGATACATTGTTTTGGTCTTCCATTGTGATATATAAGGCATCTTTTTTTTCCATTTTTTACCCACAGAAATGGACATCTGAAAAGTATCTCACAGCATTTTCCGCACTGAAGGCACTCACCTTTTCTTTTTCCTATAAGTTCCATGGTCGTATTCTTTCTGAAATTACAATATACCCACCTTTTCACTTTTCCTTTTAGTTCATTTAATACTTCCACTTTTTGAATTTATAATTATTTTGGTGTCCATGTCAAGAAAAATTTTTGTAGAAGAACATAGACATTGTTACCAGGGGGAAATGGGGTGGAGATTTAAGTTAAAAGGGGTAAAATTGGATGAAAAGCTCCAATTCCCAACATATCTCGTTCTCTAAAAAGATAAAAAATAAAATGGGGGACTTACAGAGTTGTAATTCTATATATTCAGTACAACTAAAACCATTGCTACTTAGGTGATATTTATCTACTATGGTGGATTTTATATTACTATAAGTTTTTTACCTTCCAAGCAGTTCCCGATGCCTTTCTTCAGCCCTTTCATCCATCTTTGCAAGGATTCTCGCTGTCTCTTTGAAAAACT
>JBBIVP010000106.1:0-7677 GCA_037439705.1 bacterium | reverse complement strand
GCTCCAGGACCTCCGCCCCCGTGGGGGGTGGAGAAGGTTTTATGAAGGTTCAAATGAAGAATATCCACTCCCCAATCACCCGGCCTGGTTTTCCCGCAAAGTGCATTCATATTTGCTCCGTCACAATAAAGAAGACAGGAATTTTCTTTAAGAATTTTTGATATGTCCTCTATGTATCTTTCAAAAAGTCCAAGCGTATTCGGATTTGTAATCATTAAACAAGCAGTTTCTTCGGTGATGTATTTTTTGAGAACCTCAGGAGTTATTACCCCCTTTCCTTCAGTATCGATATTTTTAACTGTAAATCCTGCAAGGACTGCGCTTGCCGGATTTGTACCATGGGCAGTATCTGGAATAAGAACGACCTTTTTATGTTCCATTCCTTTTTCTTTGAAATAAGCCTTAGCGATTAGCATACCTGTAAGTTCACCATGTGCCCCCGCTGCTGGTTGTAATGTAAAAGAGTGCATCCCTGTTATCTCGGAAAGATATCTTTCCGCGAGATAAAGAACCTCCATTGCTCCCTGAAGGGTCTCAATTGGTTGATAGGGATGAAGTTCAGTCCATCCTTTGAGATTTGCTATTTCTTCGTTGATTTTCGGGTTGTATTTCATTGTGCAGGAGCCAAGGGGATAAAAATGGGTGTCAACGCTGAAATTCATTCTGGAAAAATTGGTGTAATATCTAACAATTTCTGGTTCCGAAAGGTGTGGAATTTTTGGAGGGCTTTTTCTCAAAAACTTTTGTGGGATACTGCTTTCTTTCATAAAAAAATTATTACCCGATTCCTTTTTTATTTCAACAAAATGTACAACTTAAGGACATTTGCGACATTTTATGAGATAATTGAGAAGGCTCTTTAAACCCTCTCACCATTTCTATGTTTTGTTTTCAGGAATTTTTAATTTTAAGCCAGGATAAATTTTATGGGTTTTAAGGTTGTTTATCCTCTTCAATTCTTCAACTGAAATATTAAATTTTTTTGATATTTTTATAAGCGTATCACCATTTTTAACAGTATAAGTTCTAAAATTTCCTGTAGATTTTTTGGGAAGTAGTATGAGGATTATGTCCCCCGGAAATATTTTATCATCTATGTTATTCCACCTTTTAATAGCAGAAAGGCTTACACCAAACTTTCTCGCAATGCTCCATAAAGAATCACCCTTCTGAACGGTGTAAATAATCCGCTCAGCCCCTTCAACCTCTACTTCTTTATACCTTTTTTTAACTCTCTTTGAAAAAACCACCTTCCTCGGTTTTTCCCATTCATGAACAGGTATAAGTATCTCCATTCCAACAGATATAAATTTTGAATTTCTGTTTAATCGCTTTATCTCTTCTGGCTTAACATTGAACATATAAGCAAGGAGAGATATTGTCTCTCCTCTTTGAACAATGTGCTTTTTAAATCTCAGCCTTTCTTCAGGAGGAATTAACTTCAATTTTTCATAACACGATTGAGCGCTTCCTGTTGGAACCCTTAACTCGTATGACCTTCTGTCAGGAGGTGTGAACCACTTTCTGATTTCGGGATTGTAAAACTTGATTTCGTCCACAGATATTCCGCATTCCTTTTGTATATGAGAAAGGTCTATAGGAAAATTTAAAGTTATAACCTCATAGGTGAATGGATCCTCGTAATTCAAATCTTTGAAACCAAATATCTCTGGATTCTTCGCTATAATTGCTCCTGCTATGAGTTTGGGGACATAATCCTTCGTTTCTTTCTTAAGAAACCTCATCTGCGCGAGTTCCCAAAATTCCTTTGTTTTTCCCCTCCTCATCGCTCTAATAATCTTCTTTTCACCTGCATTATATCCCGCTGCTGCAAGATACCATGAACCAAATATATCGTAAAGGTCTTTAAGATACTTTGCAGCAGCAATTGTAGATTTTATAGGGTCCCTTCTTTCATCCACCCATGCATCAACCATCAAACCATATTTTTTACCTGTTGATTTTATGAACTGCCATGGTCCCGTAGCACGAGCTCTTGAATAAGCATGGGTATTAAAGCCACTTTCTATTAAAGCCAGATATACTAGGTCCTGGGGAAGATTATGTTCTTTCAGGATTTTTTTCATAATATCCACATATCTTGATGAGCGTTCCAGCCATCGTTTGAACCTCTCCCTCTGGTCTGTTTTAAAGTACTTTATAAAATACTTCACCTTTTCATTAACTATCATCGGGATATCATATTCAGGATGAAGGGAAATAATTTTGTCAATTTTTTCAGCACTTTCTTCTTCTTCAATCAAATCTATTATATCCGCAATTTGAATCTCCCATTTCTCTCCATTTACTTCTTCGATCGGAGTTTCTGAAGGTTCAGACTCAAATTGAAATTCCTCTTTTTTCTCAATGGAAGTTTCCTGTTCCATTTCCGTGTTTAAATTCTCTTTCAAAATTTCTTTTTTTGCACAGGAGAGAAAAGATATAAAAATTAACACTATCAAAAACCTCATTTTTCCTTTTCAATAAGTTTTTGCAGTTCAGGGTCCTGGTCTATTTTTTCCATAAATTCTGGTCTCATTGATAGCGCTCTCATTAAAAATTCTCTTGCTGATTCTTTTTTTCCGCTCTTAAAATATGCTACTCCTAAATTGTACCACAGATGAGGTGAATTATTTCCCTTTTCTTTTGCTTTTTCAAGATAATTAACCGCATTTTTAAAATCTCCGTTTTTCAGGTAATATGCCCCGAGATTTACAAGTGCGCCTGTTTCATTTGGGTTTAGTTCTATTGTCTTTTCAAGATATCGTTTCCCCTCATCCAGCATTCCCGCGCTCAGATATATAGTGCCCATGTTAAATAAAGCCTGTGCGTCCTCCAAGGAGGGATTTTCTGGAAGGTATTTTTCAGCCTCCCTTGCATAATCAAGGGCATTTTTCAGATTCCCTAAATTCATATAGATGATTCCGATATAAGAATATATAAGATGTCTTGCCACATAGTGATTTTCTGCTGATTTAAAAAATTCCTGTAAGGCATCTTCCTGTCTGCCAACCTCAAAAAGCATCGTCGCATATTCCTTCCTCGCCTTTCCGAAGTATGGAACATAATCAAGGCACTTTTTGAGATCCTTGATAGCTCCATCTCTATCTCCCAGCTTCCACTTCACAAAAGCCCTGTCATAATAGGTTCTTTCGTTGAAGGGTTCTGCTTTTTGAGCAAGATTGTATTCCTTAAGAGATGCGCGCATCTTTGGAATAAGTTTTAAAAACTGCCCTGCTCTGTAATGCCATTCAGCATCTACCATATTGAAAGAGAGATAGGAAAAAATTACCACGCAAACGAAGAAAAGGGAAAGAAGGCTTAATGCAATGGGTTTCTTTATCCTTTCAAAAAATGAATAAAGGGGTTCTGCAATTTTAAGGGTATCTTTTGTGGAATCTATTTTTACAATTATTCCAGCGTATATCCAAAAATGAACTACTGTAGCAGGAAATTGAAGCGGAAATGCAAAAAATGAATCTACAAGTATTGCAACAATTCCCATTCCAAAAGCAAGGGGATAAAAAATGTTTTCTCTTTTTGAAATACTATTGAATATCGCTCTTCCTATTTCAAAGAGAAGCCACATAAAAAGCAGGAATCCTATGATACCGAGTTCAGAAAGAACCTGAAGATACTCGTTGTGAGTTTTGTCAACCCTTGTGTTTGTAGCAAGGGTCATCCTCTCAAGTTTTTCGGTTTGATATTTCCAGGAATATATTTCATAGTTCGCAATTCCAACGCCAAGAACAGGATGGTCTTTTATCATATCAAAAGCGCTCTTCCATGCATGCAATCTCGTTTGAACAGTTGGATGGTTTAAATCAAAGGATGTGAGAAACTTGCTCACAGCAGATTTCCCAGATGGATGAAAAGCCAAAAAAAGAGCAAAAGCGATAAAAGAGGGAATGCCGTACTTTGCTACCCAAATGATAGAAACCTTTCTTTCTTTAAGAAATTTAAAAACCATATACCCTATGCCAAAAGCAAAAGAAAAAAGAAATCCCATATAACCGCCTCTATTTTTTGATATGAGTAAATAATAAAGGGGAGTTAAGAAGAAAATACCCGCCAGAATTCTTTTCCAGCTTTTTTCTGTGATTAAAAGAACAAATCCTGCTGGAAGAGCCATTATTGTATATTCCGCAGCGAAGTTGGAAAGTCCGAATGTGGATATTGGGCTCGGTTGACCATACTGGTCTAACGGAAGAACACACATTGGTATAGCAGATGGGTTTTTTATAGGGATAATTCCTATGACATCAAAAGATATTTTATTCAAAGTCTCACACAGATGGTGGTACTGAACTATTCCATAAAATCCGGTAAAAGTGGAAGTAATCGCTATTGCAAAAAGAATTCTTCTCAAAAACGAATTTTCGGGCTGATAGAATAAAAGGACAAAAAGAAATGGAACCACACCAGCACTGAATGTCATAACGAGCCTGAAGCCTTTATACCAGTTGTATGCCCATATAAAAGACAGAAGTGCAAAGAATATAAGAAAACTGAATGGCAAAAGTATTCTGTAGCGAAATGTGAAATCCCATTTCTTAAAAACTATCAGGTAAATCCCGATTAAGCACCCCATAGCACATACAAGGTAAACCACAAAAAATTTGAACCATATAAACTCAAAATACCTCTTTGAAATGGCAATGAGAATAAGACAGAGAATTATTATTCCTTCAACTATGGCTTTTAAAACAAAATTCTTTTCCTTCATCTCTTTTTCAATAAAAAGTTTTTAACCATACTTATGCATTCCTTACATTCCTCTTCAAGAGAATTTATATTTTTCTCCATTTCCAATTCAAGGGATTCGGTCATTCTTGAGATTTTGCATTCTTTTTCAAATTCTATCGCCCTTATTAAAAATTTTTCATTTTCAGAGATTTTGAAAATTGAAGGTGCACAATTTTCGACGGAAAGGAGGGAAACTTCAGAAGGCAAATCTCCATTTTTGACAGATGGAAACACAAATATATGAGGAATGTGATGGGAAAGGACCCGAGATAAAGCCATATCGTCGCTAAAAGAATTGTCAGGAAGTATTGTAATCTCAAAGGTGTGAGAATATGGGTCAATTCCTGTTTCCTCGTTTACAAGCCCGAGTGATTCGCACTTTTCAGAAGGAGCATTTCTGTGGGTAATTATTTCAACTATACCATTTCCGTCCCACTTAATGCCTGTTGCCCTATTAAAAATCAAAAGGATTTTTTTATCATTTTGCTCAACAATAACCCCTCCATTCGCTGACCAGAATGTGGGATTAAAAATTTTTTGTTGTGGTCTTTCAAAAAATGCCGGAGGAACGCTTGTTTTGAAATGACAGCCTCCATTTTCGCAGAATGGGATTTTAAGAGAAAGTGTTATTGTTTCCCTTTTATTTGCCTTTCCGCTCACCAGAACTTTTATATAGGGTAGGCTCCTGAAAAATATGAAGGAAACCTTAAACTGATTTTCAGGATAAAAAATGTCACTTTCAATTACAGAGGTAAGGGGATTTATGAAATGGAAAAGGGTTCCTGAAATTGAATCATTAAAAAATTTTTCCTTAAATTCGCACCCCTTCATTTCGTGTCCCATTCTCCACAATCCACCATCATCATGATAAACCTTTATGACCCCGGCACTCTCAATTATCTTCTCTTCATTTTTTGAAATTGATTTTATAAATGGAATTTCGTCAGTTATTTCCACACTGTAGAAAGGTGTTGAAAGAATAGAACCGTCTAATTTAAAGGGATATGTGGTCTCAGTAATTTTCAGGTCATAAGTTTTGTATCCAAGGGATGGGAGTTCTAAAATCTCTCCATATATCCTTCCGTTTTCAGCATAAATAAATCCTTTTTCTCCCGCAGAATAAAGGGTTTTTTCTTTAAAAATCCCTTTTTCATCCTCTGTCTCAAAGTAGTAGGAAATGGGCTGGGGGTAGGGATTCAGAAAAAGAATCGGAAACGAAAAATCTTTCGTATTCACCCTTTCTGTCAATTTTTCCAGAAACTCGTTCAAAATCTTTTTCGCTTCATCAATTGTCTGTTGAAGGACTGGAATCTGTTCTTCTTTTACAACCCTTAATGGCGATGTTCCAGTTACAAAATCGTGATGGGTTGAAAATCCTATCTTTTCCCATAGCCAATCTGTTTTAACATCATCTTCCACTCCAAGAAGTTTGAGAAAAGCCTTTAAGGATTCAAGAGTCACTGCGTAATTAACTGCCTTTTTGTGAAGTTCCTTTAGATACCCCCTTGAGGCATAAAAGCCCATGAAGTATGGATTTATATCAAAGGAAAACACCTTGAGTTTATCTCTGTGAAATTGAAGAAGTTCCATAAATTTTTCAAATGTTCCAACTGCAACCCATACACCTGTTTTCTTAAACATATCTTCATTCCATCTTTTCGCATATAAATAAAGGTTCTTTTTTGGAAGGGTATAATCGCATCCTATAGAGAGAAACATGTAAGGAGTAGGACTTATGGGCTCAAGTTTTTCAATATATTCTTTTATTTTTGAATTGGTGAACTCCCTGTCAAAGCCAAGATAGACCCCGAGGAAGCCCCCGGGAAGGGATTGACCCCCTATGTCTATATCATCTCCCTGACAGTAAAATGAAAAAGGCATCCAGTGTGCAAGAATTTCTCCCTTTATTCCCTTCCATATAAAATCAACCGCCCTTTCCCTTTCAAGAATTTCTGCTGTGGAGCCTTCGGGTCTTTTAATTCCGTCTCCAAATTCCTCCAGAGTAGTCCCGAGTCCATCAACTCTTGCGAATCCTGTATATCTAAAACCGAGTGCCTGGACTAACTCGGGAAGAAGTGGAGAATGCCCAAAATCATCCGGAAGCCACATTGTCAACGGCTTAATCTCCTCCCATATATTTTCCCTGAGCCATGTTATTCCGTAAAAATAGTTCATAATTATTGCTTCTGTATCAGGAACAAGGGTATCAGGTGTTGAAAAACCTCCTCCGAGAATAGAAAATCTACCCTCTTTTATCCT
This sequence comes from bacterium, assembly GCA_037439705.1. Lineage (GTDB taxonomy): Bacteria > JBBIVP01 > JBBIVP01 > JBBIVP01 > JBBIVP01 > JBBIVP01. Next base: position 672 of record JBBIVP010000106.1, on the reverse strand, counting down.
TGAAACAAGTTCATCCCTTTTTCCATGCGGATTTTCTTCATAGAATTTTTTTAAAAGGAGTGTTTCAGCAAGGGAGTAATAATGGTTTTTTGAAAGGGATATGAATTCAAGAGAGGAAAGGATTATCCTTCTCACAAAATTTTCATAATACTCGTCAAGTGTGAGAATCCAGTCAGGGTCTATGTGACTGCTCTGCCCTACTATTAAAACCTTTTTTGCATTATCAGGGATACCAAGCTCTCTTCTCAGTTTTTTTTCTTCATCCTCCCCACAAGAAAGAATGAGGACAAAAATAACTCCAAAAATTTCTATTATCCTTTTCATTTTGAAAATTTTATCAAAACCTATAAAAGGTTCAAGGAAAAGTCTTTTCAGGTTAGAACACACTCTCCATCACTTCCTCATGTTATGCCTCTCAACTTTCCAGTGTATATGAGGTCCTTTGTTCTTTAAGGACACTCACACAAACGAGCATTCAGGTTTAAAGAGTGTTCTTAAAAGGAGGTTTTTTTGTATATTTTTTAGGCACTTGTGAATAATTTTGTGTAAATTCTATCATAGCCTATCATCAAATAGAATAGATAGTTGAGCATAAACTGATGCCCAATCTTTAACGGGACATCGCCATTTCCTTTCTAGCTCCATGGCTGTTAGGTATAGACACTTTAGGAG
>JBBIVP010000105.1:0-7719 GCA_037439705.1 bacterium | reverse complement strand
CAATTATTTTGAGGAAACAAACCCTTTTCATAGAGATTATTTTTGAGGAACGCCGCCACCTTGACATTTGATTTCTTTTTCTGTAAAATTATAATGTGAAACCTTATACATTATAGATTATGAAAGGGATAAAAGGAAATAACAAAAAGGCTGACGGATATCTTAAAATAGGAGAGGTAATCAAAAAGACAGGTGTTACAAAAGCAACTGTTCATCATTACTTAAAGATGGGGCTTCTACCAAAAGTAATAAGGGAAAACAAAAGGATGATATATTATTCTCCATCCACTGTTGACAGAGTCGTTAAAATCAAAGAACTTCAGGAGAAGAGATTTCTGCCTCTAAAAGTAATAAAGAAAGTGATTGAAAAGGATGAATTTTTGAGGGTTGACCTCTCTATCCTTGAGGAGTTTTCAAAAAAGAAGAAATACAGGATGGAGGAGATGAAGGAAAAGAGCGGTTTATCTGAAGAATTTATAAGGAGGCTCGTGAAAATAGGGATTCTTTCTTTTAAAGGTGGAGGGTTTTTAAAAGAGGATTTAAAAATCCTTTCGCTTGTAGCGAGGATGAGGGAAAGTGGTATAAACGAAGACAATGGGTTTCAGATTGAAGAGCTGAAGGTTTTCGTTCACGCTATGGAATCATTAATTGACAGGGAATTCAAAATTTTCAACAGGATTACCTTCGGAAGGCTTCCACCGGATAAGATTGCTGAACTCGGAAAAACTGCTGTTCTTTTTGTTTCAGAAATGCTCTCTCCTCTTCATTACAGGATGATTATGGATAGACTTGATAAAATTAGAAATAAAAAAGGAGGTGTAAAATGAAGGAGTACTGTGTTACACCACTCCCTCCGTGGGAGTATCCAGATGCAAAGATATGGGCATGTTCTTTTACCCTCAAAAAGCCCTTTCACCTTCCAAAGGGATTAAATGCTCCATCACCCCAAATTGCCTCTTTCACTTTTGCATCTTACAAATCTTCTTCTATCGGTCCCTACGATGAACTTCTGGTTTTTATAGTGGTGGAAAGAGGAGGAAAAATTGGTCTCTACACACCTCTTGTGTATGTGACCACTGATGAAGCCTACCTCGGCGGAAGGGATGTATGGGGTTTCCCGAAGAGAATGGGAGAGTTTTCTTTCTATCAGAAAGGCAATTTTACAAGATGTCAGTTATTAAAAAATGGAAAATGCCTTGTGTCAATGGAGATAGAAGAAACAGGAGATGCGGATACCATCCCCTATCAGACAGCAAACTACTATGTTTTGAAAAGAATTATAGACCCTGAGGGGAAATGGGTGAAAAGGCAACTTATAGAAATGGATCCGCCTTTAAAGTGGAAGAAGATAAAAGAGGCTCGTCTTCTTTCATTAAACATTTATTCCACAGAGCTTGAAGATTTTGAGCCACTCCTTCCGGAGCAGGTTCTAACAGCAAATACAGCGATTCTTGACATGAATTTTGTGTTCGGAAAAATTGTTGAAGAGTGGAATGAGTGAGGGATGGGATACATAGTCTCAATAGATACAGGCGGAACGATGACCGATACATTTGTGGTGGACGAAAAGGGAAGGTTCTACATAGGAAAAGCCAAAACCACTCCTGAAAATGAAACGGTTGGATTTCTCAATTCTTTGAGGGATGCTTTTAAAAGAGGAAATATCCCCTTTGAAGAAGGGGTGAGGGCAGTAGAGATTGTGACATACGCAGGGACTACCCTCATAAATAAACTTCTTACAAGGAAACTTGAAGGACCTGTGGGGGTGATAATAACAGCAGGATTTGAGGACATTCTAAGATTTGGAAGGGGTGTTCAGTCATACCTTGATTATCCATACAAAGAAAGGCTCCACGCTGTTTCTCATCATTATGATGAGCCGCTTGTTCCCCTTCACTTGATAAAGGGGGTGAGAGAGAGAATTGATTTTATGGGTTCTGATTTTATACCACTTTACGAGAGGGATGTGATAGATGCTGTGGACTATTTTTTGAGAAATAATGTCAAGGCTATTTGTGTGTGCTTTTTGTTTTCTTATCGGAATCCACAGCATGAACTTGAAGCAGAAGCAATAATAAAAGATCAACTTTCAAAAAGAAAAGTTGAGATACCCGTATATCTTTCGTCAAGGCATAATCCTATAAGGGGGGAACTTCCAAGGCTCAACACCCTTCTTGTTGAGGTTACCTGTGCGAGGGGCTTGAACGAGCAGGTAAAAATTATGAGAAATACCCTGAAGGAACTGGGCGCAAAGGGCGAGATTCGCATAATAACTTCCTATGGAACGAGCATTTCTCCTGATAGTGAATGGCTTGTGAGCGCTTTAATATCAGGTCCTGTTGGAGGAATAATGGGCTCAAAATTTGTGGCTGACCTCCTCGGGTTAAAGAATGTGGCATGCACCGATGTTGGTGGGACATCCTTTGATGTTGGGCTTATCACGGAGGGGCATTATACAATCACAACAGAACCTCGTATAGCAAGGCTACTTCTGACAATTCCTGCGATTGTTATGGATTCAATAGGAGCAGGATGTGGGACATTCATAAGGCTTGACCCGGCAACTGATAAAGTTCTTCTTGGTCCAGATAGTGCAGGAGCAAAAATTGGAACATGCTATCCAGAAGCAAAACTGGAGACGCCCACTATAACGGATTGCAATCTTCTTCTGGGGTATCTCAATCCTGATTACTTCCTCGGAGGGGATGTGAAACTTGATGTTGAAAGGGCGAAGGTTTATGTGGAAAAGGAGGTTGCAAAAAAACTTTCCATTTCTGTTGAGAAGGCTTCTTTTGGAATATATGAATTGGTAAATCAAATTATGAAGGATTACCTTTATGCCCAGATACTTGGACTTGGTTTTGCGCCCGAAAATTATGTTCTCATATCCTACGGAGGAGGTGGTCCGCTTCATGTGGCTGGTTATACAGAGGGATTGAATTTTCAGGATGTTCTTATCCCAACATGGGCGCCTGCTTTTTCAGCATTTGGATGCGCCTGCGCAGATTTTGCAATTCGTTTTGATGAGAGCGTTGACCTCATCCTTGAGCCCGATTTCAGCAATTCGGATTTCGTTTTCGCATATCTTTCAATGGCATGGGGAAGATTAATGGAAAGGATAAGGGAGGAATTCAGGAGGTCGGGATTTGATGAAGAAAAAATAATTTTCATCCCTTATGTAAGGATGCAATATAGAGGCATGCTTGATGACCTTGAAGTAAATGCCTATGGAATAAATTCCGGTGAAGAGATGATAAAGCTTGCGGAGAGATTTGATGTGCTTTTTGAAAGGATATTTGCAAGGGCTGCAAAGTCAAAGGAAGCTGGATACATAATCACAAAGGCTCAAATGATAGGAAATTATCCCACAGTGAAACCAGTGATTCCAGAAGAAAAGGAAGCTCCTTTTAAAGTCGAATCCGCTTTGAAAGGAAGAAGAAAAATTTACTGGAAGGATGAGTGGTGGAGCGCATCCGTTTATGAGATGGACTTACTTAAACCCGGAGCTGAGATAAAGGGACCATCCATAATAGAGGCTCCTGCCACCACATTCTTAATTCCTCATGGCTATAAAGCCTACCTTGATAAATACAGAATATTTCATCTGGGGAGGGAATGATGAAACTGAAAGAAATGCTTTTATATTCTGAAAAAATTTTCAAGGAAAGTGGATTTTATTATGGCTTAAAAGAATTGAAATTAAAGGAAGAAGAACCATTAAAATTTGAGAGGTTTTTTGCGAGATTGAGGGGTGCTGTGGTTGCTGCAAGGGAAACTGCGCTTCACATCAGCGCCTCCCCGATTGTTAGAAACATAGGGGAACTCTGTTTTGCCCTTTATACTCCAGAGGGGGATTCCATAGTTCTTTCTACTGGAATTATCGTTCATGTTCACACCATGTCTGAAGCAATAAAGTGGATGATAAGGAATGATTATGAGGATGACCCAGGAATAAACGACGGTGATATATTTTCAAATAATGACCCGCTTATAGGAGATGTGCATCCAACGGATGTTCACACTATGATTCCAATTTTTTATAAAGGAGAGATTATAGGATGGGCTGGAGGGGTAACTCACGAGATTGATATAGGTGCTACAACTCCTGGGCATGACCCGATTGTTTCAACTTCAAGGTTTGAAGATGGATTGTATCTTGTCTGCGAAAAAATTGGTTCAAACCATAAAATTCATAAAGACCATAGAATAAGGTGTCAGAGGGCAGTTAGGACCCCTCTTTACTGGGACCTTGACGAAAAGTGCAGGGTAGCAGGGTGCTACATTATAAGGGATGCAGTTTTGAAATTCATAGATGAAGAGGGGATTGACTATTATAAAGAGTTTGTCAGAGAGGTCATAGAGGATGGAAGGAGAATTTTTATTCAGAGGGTAAAGGAAAGGCTCATCCCAGGAAGATACAGGGCTGTTTCATTTGCAGCAATTCCGTTTAAAGGTAAACATCCATTGAAGAAGGCATCAAAGGACATACTCATGCATGCGCCTATGGAGGTAGAAATAACAAAGGATGGAAAAATAAAACTTTCCTTTGACGGTGCGTCAAAGCCTGGATACCATCCCTTCAACTGTTCTGAGACAGCCATGCAGGGAGGACTCTGGGTTCTTTTGTCTCAGGTTATTGCCTATGACGGAAGGGTAAATGATGGGAGTTATCTTGCTATGGAATACAACTTCCCACCTGGAAGCTGGTGCAATACAAAAGACCCAACTGCATCCTTCGGGACACCATGGATGTTTTTAATACCTGCATACGGAGCACTATTTCCATGCCTTTCAAGGGGATTTTTCGCAAGAGGATACTGGGAGGAGGTAATAGCAGGATATGGACCAACAGGCTCAATGATAGCAGGAGGTGGTATTCACACAGTTCTTAACATTTATTTTCCTGTAGCAAACTTTGAACTTTCATGCGTTGGTCTCGGAGCAAGCGCAATTAAGGATGGGCTTGATTGGGGATATGCTATGTGGAATCCAGAATCGGACCAGGGAGACGCTGAAATCTGGGAACTTCTTGAGCTCGGTCTTCCCTATCTTTCAAGGAAAGTTAAGCCAAATACTGCAGGATATGGAAGATACAGGGGAGGTTCTGGATGGGAATGTATAAGAATTGCAAGAAATGTAAAGGACTTTGAGATTTATCTTGTAAGCCTATGCCATCTTCTCGGAGGCGGAATATTTGGAGGTTATCCTTTAAATGCAGGTTATCTTCTAAGAGCACATAATACGAATCTCAAGGAGATATTTGAGAATAAGATGGATTATCCCATTGATGATGAGATTCCAGCGGAAAGAAAGATGGAAAATCTCATAAAAGGGGAAGTGATAAGGAATAAAGAGGGGGTTCTATTTCCAACAGAATTTAAAGATTACGATTTAATCCATTATATCCTTTTTGGTGGTCCTGGATGCGGTGACCCTATTGAAAGGGAGCCTGAAAGGGTGAGGGAAGACCTTGATGAAAAGATATATACAAAGGATATAGCAGAGAAGGTTTTCGGTGTCGTTGCAAAGGAAGTCAATGGAAAGTTTATTGTGGATTTAGAAAGTACAAACGAAAGGAGAAAGAAGATAAGGGAAGAAAGGCGAAAAAAATCTATAAGTTTTGAAGAATTTAAGAAGATAGAACTTAAAAAATTGAAGTCCCTTCCTGAACATGTGAGGGAGATGTTCAAGGAAAGTTTTGAACTTTCTCCCAGGTATAAGAAGGAATTTTAAGAATTTTACGGATTGAATGAGGATTTTAGGATAGAATGAAAGAGTATGACAGAAAAACTATTGAGGAACTCATAGATGGTAAACTTCCCTGGCAAAAGCTGAAGGAAATAATAACATCTGAAAAGGACAGGAAGAGGTTCTTTCTTGTCAGGGATATTCTTCAGCAAAGGGTCAGGTTTCCAGAAAAAATAATTCTTCCTCTTTCCTTCCACCTCTTTATAGTGGACAAAAATGGCGAGAGGGTTATAAAGTGTGACTGCGGCTTTGAATTTGGCGATTACAGGAAGAACTGGAAAGAAAAGGCGAGGGTTTACATAAGGGATACAATGGATAAATTTCTTGAGGTGTTCCCTGAATTTATGACCCCTCACCCTGATTGGGTGGAAATAAGGGAATACTACTGCCCGTCCTGCTTCACCCTTCTTGAGGTGGAGTGCGTTCCACCGGGATATCCTTCCATCTTTGATTTTCTTCCTGACATTGAAGCCTTTGAAGAGTGGCTTAAGGAAATTGGTGATTAAATAAAGATGGGGTTAAAGGAGGTGATATTTATTATTTCTTTATTTTTTACATTTGAGCAGAAGATTATAAAACTGGGGACATTGGCTCCTGAAGGAGGCGCCTGGTATGAAGCATATTATGATTTCAAAAGGATTGTGGAAGATAAGTCTGAAGGATTCTCATCTATCCCGGAGGGATAATGGGTGATGAATCTGATATGGCAAGAAAGATGCGAATGGGTCAGCTTCATGCAGGCGCTTTTACAGAATTCGGGATTTCTTTATTCATCCCAGAGATAAGAATTTTTAATTTCCTCTTTTTTTACAGAGATTATGATGAATGGAACATGACCAGAGATTTTCTCTTTGAGGATATAAAAAAATCAGGAGAAAATAAGGGCGTGGTTTTTCTTGGCTGGGTAGAGACTGGTCAGGTATTTCTTTATTCCTCAAAAGACATTTCCACACTTGAGAAATTGAGGAACACAAAGTATTGGGTCTGGCAGGGTGACCTTCACGCAAAGAACTTCGTTGAGAAGGTTCTTTCCGCTTCCCCAATAATGCTTCAGATAGTTGATGTTTATAATGCGTTACCAATGGGAATAGTGGAGACGGTTTATTCCCCCCCATATACCCTTCTTTCCCTTCAATGGGCTGGAAGGGTGAATTACTTTCTTTTCCCGCCATGCACATTTACAGGCGGAGGAATTTTGATTAATAGAGGATTCTTTAACGCCCTCAATGAAAATGACAGAATTTTAATCGTTAATGCCTGGAAGGAGATATTTCCAATTTTAAGGGAAAGGATAAAGGAACTGAACGATAGGACACAGAAAGAATTGATAAAAAATGGAATGAAGGAAATTCGTCTTGATGATGAAACTCTATCCATTCTTACGGAAAGGGCAGATGTCGTAAATTCAGAAACAGCGCAGAGGCTTGGCTTCTTTCCGCTCTATGAGAGGGTTAAAAATTTTCTAAATTCATTGAGAAAGAAATGAAAAATTTTTTTCCAAACCTTTTCTCCCCCATAAATATGAAGGATAAAACTATAAAAAACAGGATTGTCTCTACATCACATCATACAAAATTGGGGAAGGATGGGCTCATAACGGATGCTCTCATTGCCTATCACGAAAGGAGGTCTCAAGGAGGTGTTGGTCTCATAATCGTTGAAGCCCAGTGTGTAGACAGAAGCGCAGTTACAGATGAGACCTTTTTACAACCCTTTCGCGAAGGATGGATTGATGGGGCAAAAAAACTTGTGGAAACGATAAAAGGTTATGGCACAAAGATATTTTTCCAGATATGGCATCCAGGTAGACAGTCAACCTCTTCTACATCCCTTCTTCCATTATATGCGCCTTCCTCCATTCCCTGCTTTGCGATGAGGGAGCCTCCGAAGGAGATGGAGATTGAGGAGATAAAAAAACTGATAAGGAACTTCGGAGAAACCGCCAAAAGAATAATGGATTCAGGAGCAGAT
>JBBIVP010000104.1:0-7768 GCA_037439705.1 bacterium | reverse complement strand
AGCGTTAATTCTTTTAAGTTCAATAGCCGGAACCACAAATCCATATACATCGGGAATCTCTAAATCATTTTCATAAAATCCCATTGAAACTGTAGCAGTTGATACATAGGGAATTTCATGAAGAAGTTTTGAAACGGGAAAATCTCTCAATATCCATGCGGAAACAAAAGAGGGAGTAGCAAAAACAACTCTGTCAAATGTCTCAATCCCTCCACTGTAATGAACCTCCCATTTTCCATTTTTTCTTTTTATACATTCAACAGGTTTTTCTTTAAACAGAAAAACTTTTTCCTTCATCACTTCCACAAGTTTATCTATGAGACTGCCCAAACCATCTTTCAGGGTAATGAATGGTGAAACCCATGCCTTTGTCCCTCTTTTCAAAGCCCACTTTAGGAGACTGCCGTATGAGTTTTCTACATCAATAAAATATGGAAAAGTTGCCTTTACGCTCATTTTTTGAGGGTCACCTGCATGGACTCCAGCAATGAGAGGCTCTGCAATTTTTTCAAGAACTTCTCTTCCAAATCGTCTAATAACAAAATCTGCAAGGCTTTCATCAGCCTCATCATTCCGAGGAGGTATGAAAATCTCAAAACCTGCCCTTAATTTTCCAGAAACTGAAAATAACCCGCTTTTGATAAAAGGAAGAATTTTCGTAGGAACAAGAAGAAAAAAACCTTCGGGTATTTTGTGAAGTTTCCCTCTCCATAAAACATAGGTGGAATTAAACGCTTCATTTGTTCCTATCAATTCATCTTCCATTCCAAGCTCTTTTATTAACTTAACCCCCCATTCCTTCTCTCTCAAAAAACAGTCTGGTCCGCCTTCAATTAGAAAATCATTCACTTTCTCTGTTATTATTGTGCCACCAAATCTTTTTTCCCTTTCAAAAACGCAAATTTCATGCCCTTTTTTGTAAAGATAATATGCACAACTCAATCCCGAAATTCCTCCACCTATTACTGCTATTCTCATATTTTTAACTGTTTATAGTTTTTTTCTTCCTTTCTTCACAAAAATCATGAGTTAATTTCTCTTAAGTTTTAATTTTCATTTTACACCTTATGCCCGGCTAATCAAGAATTTTATTCTTTTTTTCAAACACTACTCTCTCATCCTACACTCCTCTTACACTTCACATAATGATGAAATCAATGCTCTTCCATTTGAAGTTCGTGAATTGACTTATAATTTTTACGTCTTTCATCAGACTTGAACCAATCAGCGCTCAAAATGAGCCATTTCCCATCTATTTTTTTGAAGTCAATAATGAATACATAGAAGGATTTAATTTCTTTTTCATAAGAAAGGATAGCATGAATTTCAACCGTAGCTATCTCTTTTTTTAAGTCAATTTTTTGTTCTGTAATAATAATGGAAATTTTTGGTTGCTTGAGAAAGTAATCAGTAAGGAGAAAGCGTAACCCTTTATAATCATTTCCTTTAAGGTCATGATAATCCTTTGACACATATTTTTCTATAGTCTTTATGTCTTTTTTTAAGCAGGCTTTTGCAAGGATTTCGAGAATGGAGTTTAAATTTTCTTCATCTGAAAGATTACAAAAGGAGATAAGGAGTGCAAAAATATAGAAAAGAGGTTTCCATCTCATTGTTCTAAAATCTCTCCGGAATTAAGGCCACTTTGTGCTTCTATTCCATCAGGTATTCCATCATTATCATTATCATTATCAAAATCTATTGTGAGTGTTGAAGCTCTCGTTCCGATGTTTCCTGCAATGTCCATGCCAACTATACTTATTGTGTTGGTTCCATCCACTTCTGGAGGTTGTGCGATAACCTTGTAGGAATATATGTAATCCCCTCGCTCGTTTTGAGAAATGAAAGTAGCAGGTCTTCCACTTATTGTAACTGAAGGTGGGGAGATGAGTGGCTCTGTTGCAGATAAGGTAATTATTACCTTATCATTATATTTTGCGGGATCTGGAATTGCGGATATATTTATAAAATCCGGAGGAATTAAATCACCGAGTGTAACAGTGATGCTAAATCTGTCAACACCACAACGGCTATAAATGTTGCATGTCCCTCTCCCTTCATGAACTATCAGGCTATCAATGAACCATCCCTGTGCCACAGTTGCACCATCTGTCTCAAATCTGAATCTTATCTGAATGCAGTTTGGGACATAGGAAGTAAGGTCAAAACTTGCTTTCTTCCATCCATTTGACTGTCCCATGAACCCCCATATGTTGTAGGTGTTGGACGAAGACCCACCAATTGTTCTTCCAGGATAACCGCCAAGAGGATAGAGTTTCTTCCATCCGCTCCATGTGACACCTGAACAACTATTATTAACAGGCGCAGCGTGCCTCAATTCAACATATCCAACATCATACTGCCATTCAATGTCATACCAGTGCCAGAATGTAAGCCGTGCATATGGACCGGATGGAATCAGAAATGGCTCGGATGTGAGTGTGCAGTCAACATTGTTGGGATATGTTCCTGAAAGATTTGTGGCAAAAACCTGCCTGTTTGAATGAGCGGACAATGGTCCGGTTAAAAGAACACCCCTTTCCCATACACCAGAACCCAATGAACAAGAAGGAGTAAATCTCGTTGTAGCGCCATCAAAGTTGTCCTTGAACTGTCTTATTCCCTCATAAAAGTCCATTATAAAAGTTATTACATGACCACCTGGGGTTGTAGAAGAAATGCTAAAGTCATATGCCCCATCAATGGATGATGTTGCAGTTGTCCCTCCCGGCATATTTCCGTAATATTCATATTCATCTATCATTGTAACATATGGGTCACTATTCCACAACTCTGCCCGAACTGCATTAAAGGTAAGGGTGGAATCGTTCTTTATCCACACCTTTAACTGAATAGTTTCACCTGGCTCAGGGGTGCCGTTCCCATTTCCGCCGCTACTATCATCTATTGTGTAAGAAAAATAGCGCAAGCTCGGTCCCAATTGCCTTCTTATCTCTTCCCACAGTTCAGTCCTTCCGCTGTCATAGTTCAAAGCCCACATACCTGTTCCTCCAAGTCCAAGCCTGTTCACAAGTCCGAATTTTGTTCCCAATGATGTCCAGTCATCATACCAAACCTGACGATAAGCGGCTGAAACATAACAATAGTATGGAGTCCACGAGCCTCCATTTGGTCCATATGTAAAACCGCTGTCCCACCTTTTACCGTATGTTTCTGCATTACTTTCTGCAGAGTTGTATAAAATTGCACTCGCATTTCCTGTTGCTGTGTCACCAACTACGCAATTGTTCGTTGTTGGCCAATTGAACCCATAATATGGTAGACCGAGAATCAATTTGTTTTTCTTTGCATCACCAACCCCTGATGAACCGTAAATATAGGTGTTTATCGTCCTCTGGACGCATATGCCGTTAGGAGGCCAAACACCTTCACTTACTAACGGAGATACAGGTCCTGGATCTCCTCCACTCCAGTGATAATCATAAGCCATAATAAAGAGGTAATCAGCATAATCAGTGAGAGAATTGAAGTCAAAGGCACCATTCCAGTCCACTGCTGGTGTGGCAATGGTGACGAGAGAACTGGGAATGCTGGAGTGAAAGGCATTAGCGAGGTCAGCGATAAAATTTGTAAAATTATCGCGGTCTGAGGAGCTGGGGAATTCAAAATCAATACACACTCCGTCAGCCCCTGCGGACTGAACCTGGTTCAGAATCTGATTTATAAAGTTATTTCTTGCTGATGCGCTGTTCAGAAATGTGGATATATTTGAACTGCCGAAAAGCGTTGCTGTGAGCAGAACCTTCACGCCATTTGCGTGGGCAGTTGCAATTGGTGCAGAGGAAGGCCAGCCATGAAGATTTGTAAGATTTCCTGTTGATGGATCAACTTCAGCAGCGAAATATGAAAGGATTGTAAGGAGGTCCCACTGTATTTCTGATGTGGAGGTGCTCCAGTATGGCATGAATCCCATCACTTGCTTGTTCACAATAGGCTGTGAGAGTGTAACTAACTCCCGAGTGATTTTCCACTCCTTTTCTGGCAAAATAGGGGGAGTTATATCTTTAAATTCTTCCATCTGTAATTCGTGAATGCTCTTGTAATCAGAAGGTATTTCTTCACCGCAGGATATCAAAAAAGTAGCTATAATAAAGATAAAAAACTGCTTCTTTCTATAGTTTAGAGACTCCATATCACCATCTAATTTGTTATATTTTTAATTCTACCTTAAATTTTCTAAATTTCAATTACGAAAATCCTATATTTCTTCCATAATTTTTGATATCAAAAAATCGGAAAAGCCATCTATTTCGCTAAGCGCAGGGAGTCTTTTCAGTTTTATGCCCAGAGAATCCGCCTTTTCCTTGAATAATATGTCAAGGTCATAAAGTGTCTCAAGGCACTCTGCAAAGAAGCCGAATGGAAAAATGAGAATTTCCTTTGACCTCACTTCTTTCAGAACCTCATCAATGGATGGTGAAAGCCATCCCTCCCTTCCACTCTGAAAGGCTACGAAAAATTTCTTAAGCCCTCCTTCCTCTGCAATCCTTTCTGCTGACATCAACACATTTTCTCTATAAATTTGGAATCTGTTTGGAAGGGAATGAGCAGTAAATACAAATTCTCCGTAATTTTTGTTTTTTATAAACTCTGACGCAAATTTTATAAAAGAATCATCCAATCCCCAGTTTTCAACTGAAACAGCCCTGCCTCCATTTTTTGAAATCCATTTTGCAATTTCCTCTGAAAAATCGTTTCCGGAGGAAAAAGGGGATAGAGGAAATATAATAAATTTTTCTGCCTTTATTTCTTTTATTGATTCAAAAAATGGGGGTGTATATTTCATAATTGGAGTGCAAAAAATTCCAGTGGCTTTTGAGATTTCTGAACAAACTTGAAACAATTTATCCATAAATGGTGAACGCCCAATTCTTCTGTATCTTTTAAGAAGCTCATCTACAACCTCTTTTGATGGTTCTTTTCCATAAAGTTTCGTCAAAAAATCCCTTATGGAGTTCTCCGACGAATAGGGGGCACCAAAACCAGCAAACAAGACTACAGGTTTTTCCATCACCTCTCTGAAAGTTTATGGACCACATCAACCAGAAACTGCATATTCTCAACAGCCGTATCAGGAAGAATTCCATGACCAAGGTTGAAAATGTGCCCGTTTCTGTTTTCAACCCTCATTAAAATCTCTTTTACTCCTTTTTCTATCTCTTCCTTTGTTGTTAAAAGAACTGCGGGGTCAAGATTTCCCTGAATGCCTCTTTCATATCCGATTCTTTTCCAAGCTTCATCTATCTTAACCCTCCAGTCAATAGCTATAACTTTTCCTCCCGCTGAAGCTATTTCCTCCAGAAGTCCAGCAGAACCCGTTGAAAAATGAATAACAGGAACAAATTTTTCAACCTCATCAATAATTTTCTTGGTATATTTCAAGACAAATTCTCTGTATTCAGAAGGTGAAAGCCATCCAACCCAGCTATCAAACAACTGAACCACATCTGCTCCACTTCTCGCCTGCATCACGAGATATCTAATTACGAGCTCTGTGAGATTTTCCATAGCCATTCCCCACTTCTCTTTTTCTTTCATCGCGAAAGCCCTTGTCCTTGAGAAATCGCCATTCCATTTTTTTTCAATTATGTAGCTTATCAATGTAAAAGGAGCCCCTGAAAATCCTATTATTGCACATACTTTTTTTTCTGATATCAGGTTTTTTATGGTTTTACCGACAAATCCAAGTTTTTCTTCTATTTCCAGCTCCCTCTTTAAAAGGAGCGCATCAATGCTCCCTTCCACAAATGGTTTTCCATTCTGATTGTAATTGATAGATATTCCAAATACCTCAAGGGGAATGAGGATGTCCGCAAAGACAATAATTGCATCAAGCTCAGCAAATTTAAAAGGTAAAAGTGAAACCTCAGTCGCAAGTTCTGGATTTTTGCACATTTCAGCGAAAGAAAATTTTTCTCTCAATTCCCTGTATTCCTTCAGATACCTCCCTGCCTGCCTCATTATCCATACAGGTGTCCTGTCAACATCCTCTTTCTTGAGGGCTCTTAAAAATCTTTCCCTGTTTGTCATTTTTCTTCTACTGTCCAGCAATCATCAGTTTGAATGTACTTTAAACGATATTTTTTCTCATCATCGCCTATAACAACAAATCCCCACCCATCCTCATCCCTCCATTGATAAATTATTTCGCTTACAGAAATTTCCTCTCCCTTGTATTCAAACCTCCTTGGCTTTTCCTCTGCCCTGTATCCGGAGTATGCAGAAACTTTTGCTTTTTTCATTATGATTTAAATTTATCATATTGCTCAACTCTGTCAAATCAGCGTCCATTTCTTAACCGAAAAAGATTTTATATCTGAATCTAGTTAGAAAAATGCGTTGAGGGATATCTCAAGCATATACTGGGGAACTGCCTTTGTTTTATCTATATTGTTAACAAAAGCACTTGCCCCTTTACCCGGCACAAAGAGGGTGTTTACTATGTCAAATACAATGTTTGAAGAAATCGTCCACCTCAAAATTGCATCAAATTCTGTTCCAAAATAAATCTCGCCAAGTGCATTTCTTTTGTTAAGAACAACTGCATTTCCAAGAATCCCTGCAAGCATCAAATTGTCCTTCAGTTTGTAATATAAACTTCCATCAACGATTCCAACACCTGCCCTCATAAGATAAAATGTATCAAATTCGCCACTTCTCTCATCAAGATTGTCCCCTCTATCTCTGAACTCATCCTCAGTTAAAATGAGGGTTGGACTCCTTGACCTTCCAGAATAGAAAAACCCGAAGTTTGTCCCATTGTGATAGAGATGGTCATCAGGACTCAAAAGAATTAGACTCAATCCCCATCCCCATTTATAACCATTTTCCTCCACCATACCAGGAATAACCTTTCCACCGACTGCTGTTCCAAATCCTTCCATAGCAAGCCCTTTTCTATAATAAACCTGTATACCTCCTCCAAGATGGGTCTCATCTTCACCATTATATGCTCCATGATTTGTTCTCCCACCCTCAAATAGAATATCAACTCCTCCTTCCCATTCCTTTTCTTTTCTACTTATATTCAAGACAGGAGATAAAAGCCACATCTGCTTTCTAACATACACACCATCATAGAATCCGACAATTCCCGGATTTAATGCCCATTCACCAATTTTTTTAACCCCTGAAATTGAAAAAACAAATCTGTCCTGAGTGAAGTTGTTATTATTTATTTCCCACCCTTCATAAGTCTGGTCAGGAAATTGGCCTATAAAAATATCAATAGGAATGACTTGATTTTCTATTTCAAACCTCGCTCCACCGAGCCAGTGATTTATTAACAAACCCGTGGGGTCATTGAAGTATTGATAACCTATCCTGAAACTCAAATTCCTTCTAAATTTCCCTTCTCCATATATCTGCCTGTGCTTTATAGAAATGGTATCTCTTGTTTCTCCGTATATTTGCTCAAGGCTATTTCTGCTCCATATATTAAGACCAACCTCAACCTCATAATAGAGACTTATCACATCTTTTACATTCAATGTTATTGCGGGTCTGAAAAATGTTCCAAAAAATCCAACTGTCTGTCCAGAGGGATTATAATAGGGCTCCGTATTATCAAAATCGCTATCAGTTCTGAAAAGTCCCACATTCTGAACCTGAGCGTTTACTTCAAGATACTTCTCCTGCGCCATTACATTTAAGGGAAGGAAAAGAATGGTTATTAAAATTTTTCTCTTCATTTCCATTCCTCCGGATTCCATAATGGGTTTCCCCTGACCATTGTGTTCTCTTTAAA
>JBBIVP010000103.1:0-7797 GCA_037439705.1 bacterium | reverse complement strand
AAGATGACCTTTTCGCATAATTTTTCAAAATAAACTCCATCCGATGAAAACAATTGAAATTTTAACTTCATATTTCTTCAAGCAGTTTTTTAGCCTTCTCAACTGCCTCGTCAATTGTTCCTACCATATAGAATGCCTGTTCAGGAAGGTCATCATATTTTCCTTCAATTATTCCCTTAAAACCCCTTATCGTTTCTTCAAGGGGAACATATCTTCCCTTTGTTCCTGTGAACTGTTCCGCCACGAAAAATGGTTGAGATAGAAATCTCTGAATCTTTCTTGCCCTTGCCACAATTATTTTGTCCTCTTCAGAGAGTTCTTCCATACCGAGAATTGCAATTATGTCCTGAAGGTCCTTATACCTCTGGAGAATTCTCTGAACCTCTCTTGCGGTATAGTAATGCTCCTCTCCAACTATTTGAGGGTCAAGGATTCTTGAGGTGGAATCAAGAGGGTCAACTGCGGGATAAATTCCGAGTTCTGCCAGTTGCCTTGAGAGAACGGTTGTAGCATCAAGGTGGCTGAATGTGGTTGCAGGAGCAGGGTCGGTCAGGTCATCCGCTGGCACATAGATTGCCTGAACGGATGTTATTGACCCTCTGATGGTACTTGTTATTCTTTCTTCAAGTTCTCCCAGGTCGGTAGAAAGGGTCGGCTGATACCCGACTGCTGATGGAATCCTTCCCAGAAGGGCTGAGACTTCGGAATTTGCCTGCACAAATCTGAATATGTTATCTATGAAAAGGAGAACATCCTGTCCTTCCACATCCCTGAAATATTCTGCTACAGTTAGCGCAGTAAGTCCAACCCTTGCTCTTGCTCCAGGGGGTTCGTTCATCTGCCCATAAACGAGTGCAGCCTTACTTATAACTCCTGATTCCTTCATCTCAAGCCAAAGGTCATTCCCTTCCCTTGTTCTTTCTCCCACACCCCCAAATACAGAAAATCCACCATGATGAACTGCTATGTTGTGAATGAGTTCCATAATTATAACTGTTTTTCGAACTCCCGCTCCTCCGAAAAGTCCAACTTTGCCTCCCTTTGGATACGGTTCAAGAAGGTCTATGACCTTTATTCCTGTTTCAAGGATTTCTATTTTTGTGCTTTGTTCAGTGAGAGACGGCGGGGGTTTGTGGATTGGCCATTTTTCTTTTGTTATTATAGACCCTCCCTCATCAACTGGCTCACCGACTACATTCATTATTCTCCCAAGCGTTTCCCTGCCCACAGGGACTGTGATTGGTGCGCCTGTATCAATAACCTTCATACCGCGAACAAGTCCATCTGTTGTATCCATGGCTATTGTTCTAACGGTGTTATCTCCTATGTGCTGCATAACCTCAAGCGTGAGGTTCCATTCTTTATCGGAAATAAAAGGGTTAGTTGTTTTTAAAGCGTTATATATTTCTGGAAGATATCCTTCATCAAATTCCACATCAACCACAGGACCCATAACCTGTTTTATCCGTCCATATCTTTTTTCAGCCATTTCAATCTCCTCGTATAATTTATTTTTGGAAGTAAATTTTAGTAATTAAGTTTTCATATTTCAAGTTTTTGTATAGACTATAATATTGTGGTATAAGAAAAAACAGAATTTAAAATGGATAGAACCAAACTGTTAAAGATTATGTCAATGTTTCTTTTATTCTCGTGTGCAAGGAGAGAGATTCTGCCATCAGTAGTTAAAATTCCAAAGGAATCCCTGAGCGTCCAGCCGTCTCTGGAGCTTCAAATAGGAGAATTGAGACCGGAAACAAAAGGATATGCAGTTGGGCCCGGTGATGTTTTGAGAATATCTATATGGAATCAGCCGGAACTGTCTTCTGAAGTTACAGTATCAAGAAATAATACCATAGTTCTTCCCATTCTGGGCGAAATAGATGTAAAAGGTATGGGAACGGAGGAGATAAAGGCACTGCTTCAAAGGGAGTATTCAAAATTTTTAAAGAAACCATCCATAGATGTGACCATAAAAACATACGCCTCAAGATTTGTTTATGTTCTTGGAGAGGTTAAGTCTCCGGGAGCGATACCGCTAACAAGAGAAGCAACTCTCCTTGAAGTTTTAGGACTGGCAGGTGGACCAACTGAGTTCGCTTACTTAGGATGTGCCTATCTCGTAAGGAAAGGAAAGGCATATCCTATAAATCTTTACGGGATTCTGAAAAAGGGAGAGATTGAAAGGAATGTTTTTGTAGAGGACGGAGATATAATTTATGTGCCAAATATGAAAAGTCAGGCTGTATATGTTATTGGAGAGGTTGGAAATCCAGGAGCAATAACTTCTGAAGAAGACAAAATTTCCCTTTTAAAGGTTTTAACCCTGGCAGGAGGGATAAAGAAGACAGCTGGAAACAGCATAATTCTTGTTAAGGGTGCTCCATTTAACCTTGAGTTCTATCTTGTAAATTTTGGAGATAGTATGAAGAGAAAGAAGGAAGACCTTCTAAAACTTGCAGGGGTATTTGTGGAACCCGGAGATATAGTGGTTGTTTCAAAATCCGGAATTGCGAGCTGGAACGAAACCCTTGAACTCATAAAGCCAACCATAGACCTCCTGATAATGACCCCCCTTGATATAATGTGGAAGACCTACCTCATAAGGGATTTAATAAGAAGGTAGTAAATGGAAGAAAGGGCATTTTTCAGGGAGATTTTCAATATCATTCTTTTAAAATGGCATATCATACTCTCTTCTGTTTTAATTTTTGGGATCGTAGGGCTCATTTACTCTTTTTCAAAGCATCCCGTCTACACCGCTTTTTCAATCATTCAGGTTGAAGAGCCCGTCAACAGAAGAACACTCCTTGAGGATCTATTTCTATACGGACGCCCCTCCAGAGTGGATACTGAGATGGAGATAATAAAGTCAAGGAGTATTGCTGAAAGGGTAGCAAGAATAAGCATGCTTGATGTAAATTTAAAGGAGATAAAGGGAAACCTGACATTTAAGATAAAAAAACTTCAGGTAGATGAAAAGTTTCTTGGTGCTCCCATAAGGCTTGTAGTAAAAGAGAACTGCACAGAGCATTCAGCCTTTGTAAACGGAAAGAAACTTAATCCAGAGGAATTTCTCATTGAATTCATCTATTGCAGAGGAGAGGGAGAAGCTTTTCTTTATAAACACTCTTTTGAGGATATAGTTAAGGAGATAAAAAATTCTATAAAAACTGAGAAGATCGGAGAGGCTACAAACCTTATAAAAGTTTTTTTTTCATGGACGGATCCAGTAAAATCTGCTGAAATCGCGAACACGATAGCAGAGGTTTATATAGAGTTCAACAAAGAAAAATGGACCGAGGACATATCGCAGACCATGGATTTCATTTTCTCTCAGCTTGAGAAGGTCAAGGAGCAACTCAAGGAATCAGAAGAGAAAATGGATGAGTTCAGGAAAAGGTTTGGGATAGCGGAGATAAGCAGGAGGCTGAGGGAATTATAGAGAAACTTTCGGAACTGGAGAAAGAAAAGACAGGAATAGAGATAGAACTATTTCAGATAAAAAGGGCTATCCAGGATATGGATAAGGATCCATCAAAGGTGCTTTCTTCATCTTTTGACGACCAGGTCATCCAATCGCTCACATCAAAGCTTGCTGAGCTTGATATAAAAAGGTATTCCCTTCTTCAAAAATTTACGGAGAACCATCCTGAGGTAATGGAAGTCTCTGCTGAGAGGGCAGAAGTTATTGAGAAAATAAAGGATATTTTGAGGGAAAGGGAGAAAACCCTTACCGCAAGGAAAAACGGAATTGAGGAGTTCATAAATAAATACGAACTTGAGATAAAGAACTATCCTGAGGTGGAAAGAAACCTTTTGAGGCTCGCAAGGAATCTAAAGGTAAATGAAGACATATACACATTCTTGCTCACAAAATATGAAGAGGTAAGAATTGCTAAAGCAGCATCTGTTGGAAATATAAAAATCATAGACAGGGCAGTTCCCCCCAACTTTCCAGTTTTTCCGAATAAAAAGAAGATACTCCTTTTTTCTCTTTTTTCAGGATTTCTGTTCGGATTTATGGTAGCCTTTTTAATTTATTATTTCAGCGATACAATAAATTCTCCTGAAGAGATAGAGAGTCTCTACAAAATCTCTGTATTTGGTGTCCTGCCAGAGGTGAGGCCAAACAGGAATTCATCCGAAGTGAAACTGGAGCATTATCTCAAAGAATCAGCAATAATTTTAAAAACAACCATTTTTTATTCACCTTTATCCGAAAAATTATCAACATTTTTAATTACAAGTCCCCTTCCAGGGGAAGGGAAAACGACACTTGTCCATCTTTTAGGAGAAGTTTTTTCAGAAGGAACTCAAAAGGTTTTGATTATAGATGCTGACCTGAAGAAAATGCACCTGACAAAAATGGCAAATTTAGAGGAAAAAAAGGGATTTGTTGACCTTCTTGTTGGTTCACCAATTGATGAGTGCATCTATGAATTTAAGGAAAACCTGAAAATAATTCCTGCTGGCTCAAGAAACTCTTTTATTCCCGTTCTTCTTGAATCAAAAAAGCCCCAAGAAATCATTTCCAGTTTAAAGAATTTATATTCTTACATCTTTATTGACACCTCGCCAATCCTTTTAGGAGTTGAGGCTCTTATACTTTCAAGAATAGTTGATGGTGTATTTCTGATCATTACGCCGTACGAGACATCCCGTGCCCATCTTGCAAAAGCTATAAAACTTTTGAAGAATGTAAAAGCTAATATCACAGGATGTATAATGAACAAAGTTCCTGTAAGGAGGGGAAGATATTACTACTATTATATTTACCCTGAGGAAAATAAAGATACAATATGGAAAAAGATAAAAAGGAGGAAGAAAAATGAAGTTTGAACTTACCGAAGAGCAAAAAGAGGTTAAAAGAATAGCTGAGGAGTTTGCAAAAAAGGAAATACTTCCTCTTGCAAGAAAAATAGATGAAGAAGAGTATTTCCCGAAAGAAATAATAAAAAAACTTGCTGAAATGGGGTTTATGGGAATGATGGTTCCTGAAAAATATGGAGGTGCCGGGTTTGATACAGTTTCCTATGTCCTTGCGATGGAAGAGATATCAGCAGCCTGCGCTTCCACCGGAGTTATAATGAGCGTGAACAATTCTCTTGTTTCTGACCCTCTTTTGAGATATGGAACAGAGGAGCAAAAAATGAAATACCTCGTTCCAATCGCGAAAGGAGAAAAGCTTGGATGTTTCTGTCTTTCCGAGCCAGATTCCGGAAGTGATGCTGTGGGTTTGAGAACAATTGCGAGGAAAGAGGGGAACGAATACATACTTGAAGGGACAAAGAATTTTGTTACCAATGGTCCTCAGGCTGATATTGCTATTATTTTTGCAACTATTGACAGGAGTCTAAAGCATAAGGGAATATGCGCATTTATTCTTGAAAAAGAGATGAAGGGATATATTATTTCAAAGGTTGAGAAGAAACTGGGAATAAGGGGTTCAGGAACCGCCCAGATTATTCTTGATGGAGTGAGGGTGCCGGAAGAGAATCTTCTCGGGCAGGTGGGAGAAGGTTTCAAAGTTGCCATGACAACCCTTGATGGTGGAAGGATAGGAATTGCTGCGCAGGCACTGGGCATAGCAAGAGCAGCTTTTGAGGAGGCAGTAAGATATTCAAAGGAGAGGAAGGCTTTTGGGCAGAATATATGCGAGTTTGAAATGGTTCAGGAAATTATAGCATACATGGGAACAAGAATAGATGCGGCAAGACTTCTAACCCTTAGAGCTGCTTATCTTAAGGATAAAAAATTGAAATTCACCAAAGAAGCAGCAATGGCCAAACTTTTCGCTTCAGAAACTGCGATGTGGGTAACTACAAAAGCGATTCAGATATTTGGGGGTTACGGATATATCACAGACAACAGCGTTGAAAGACATTTCAGGGATGCAAAGATCACAGAGATATATGAAGGAACATCGGAAATTCAGAAAATTGTAATTGCTACAAGCATCCTGAAAGAGTTTGAGTAAAAAAGGATATATAGACCTTCACAACCACCTTTTTCCTCCTATTGATGATGGTCCTGAGACCATTGAGGAGACGCTTTTATCCCTTAATGAATTTATAGAATGTGGATTTGATGAAATAGTATTTACTCCACACATGAATCCATCTTCTCAAAAAGAAATTCATCCTTCGGAAGAGATGTATGGGGAAATAAAAAAAATTCCTTTAAAGTTTCACTTCTCCTGTGAATACCTGCTTGAACCCGGAATTTTAAAAGTGATTGACGATGGAAGGATAAAAACGATTTCTCAGAGTTCAAATTTTTTCCTTGTTGAGATGTGGATTCCTTTTGTTGATGAAGCACTCAAAATTTTTATGGAGAAGTGTCTTTCAAAAAACTACATTCCAATTATTGCACATCCTGAAAGAAATCAGCCGATTGAAAGGATAAGAAAAATGAAGGAGATAGGATATAAAATACAGCTAAACATAGGGAGCCTTTTCGGATTATATGGAAACGAGATAAAGAGAAATGCCTTTGCTCTGCTTGAAAACGGATTGGTGGATTGTATGGCAACCGACGCACACGATTACGGATTCAGCAAGCAAATGAGAGGTTATATGGAAAAACTTGCAAAGGAGATAGGAGAGAGTGAACTGGAAAGGTTAATGATTGAGTTTCCCAGGAAAATAATTGGATGAAGAGAGAAAGCCTTCTTTCAGCAGGAGTTGTGAGTTTTTTCACCCTTTTGAGCAGGATAACAGGTCTGATAAGAGATATGATTATGGCAAGGGTTCTGGGTTCAGGAAGTTCAGCGGATGCTTTTTATGTGGCTTTCAGGATTCCTAATACCTTCAGACGCTTTTTCGCAGAGGGAGCCCTGACAAGTTCTTTTGTTCCTGTTTTCGTAAATGTTTTAACGAAAGAAGGAAGGGAAAGGGCTGAGAAATTTCTCAAAAGTTTTTTCACCCTTTTCTTTTTGATTCTCATCTCTTTTTCTTTCATAGGGGTAATTACATCGGACTATCAGGTTAAAATTTTTGCTCCAGGGTTTAAAGGTTCAAAATTTCTTCTTACATCAGGTCTCGTTGCAATAACATTTCCATACATATTCCTCATAAGTCTCACCGCCCTTTTTGCAGGAGTTTTAAACAGCCTTCAACATTTTTCATCACCTGCTTTTTCTCCAGTGCTTCTAAACCTTTCAATGATTGCCTTTGCAGTTTTTTGGGGGACACGCGTCAGTGAACCATCCATTCCTGTTGCCTGGTCAGTTGTGGCGGGAGGCGTTCTTCAGATTCTCGTTCAGATTCCATTTCTTCTCAAAAAGGGATTTCTTCCAAAATTTACCTTTGATATAAAGGATAAATATTCTGTAGAGGTTATGAGGCTTATGTCCATTTCTGCCTTCAGTGCTGGCATATATCAGATAAATCTGGTTGTGATAACAATGTTTTCATCACTTCTTAAAGAGGGAAGTGTTTCATATCTATATTATGCAAGCAGGTTTCTTGAGTTTCCACTTGGAATCCTCATATTTCCCGTTACCAGCGTAATTCTTCCAGAACTTTCTCGCTTGATAGCAGGGAATAAAATAAAAGAAGCGGAGCTATCCTTAAGGGATGGAATTGAACTTTCCTTTTTCCTCACATTTCCAGCATCGGTCGGGCTTTTAATCCTTTCACGGGAGATAATTGACCTCTTTCTGAAATGGGGAAGATTTACATCACTTGATGTGATTCATACATCTTCAGCCCTCATTGCATATACAATCGGACTTATTCCTGTTGCCTTTTCAAGGATTTTGAACCAGTTTTTTTATGCCAAAAGGGACTTTAA
>JBBIVP010000102.1:0-7819 GCA_037439705.1 bacterium | reverse complement strand
ACCGGACTGGATTTTAGTTGGTGTGTGCAGGGTAGCAGAGGCTCTTGAGATGCTTCAGGCAATGAATACAGGTCACGATTTTTCAATGACAACCCTCCATGCAAATTCCCCAAGAGATGCCCTTTCAAGAATTGAAGCGATGGTTATGATGTCAGGAATGGAGGTGCCGTTAAAGGCAGTCCGCTTCTGGATTGCATCCGCTATTGACATTGTTATTCATGTAGCAAGGCTTTCAGATGGAAAAAGAAAGGTTATGGCTATAAATGAGGTTGTCGGCATGGAAGAGGATGTTATAGTGATGCACGAAGTTTATCTGTATGACCATGAAGAAAACAAACTCAAATTTACAGGTTATGTCCCTCAGTGCATAAAAAAGATAAAGGAGAAAGGTATCGAGGTTCCACCGGAGGCTTTTGAATGAGGTGGTTAGGCATAATTCCAATTTTTTTATCACTTTATATTCTCGGTTCGCATTTATTCGAAACTTATTTTGACAGGGTAAAATCATTCCTTAAAAGTAGAGGGTATCTTGTTCTCTGCGGAATTACTGCTTTTACATTTTTAGTAATGGGGATACCGTTTTTTGCCCTACTTGTTATTCTTTCCTTTTTTCTCGTTCCAAAGATTATAAAGAAAAAGAAAGATGTTGAAGAATTAAAACTTTTTGAAGAACAGTTTTCTTCGGCAATGGATTCAATAGCGAGTTCAATGAGGGCTGGTATGAGTTTATATTCTGGAATGGAAAGAGTTGCTGAATCCTTTCATCCTCCTCTCGGAGAGGTGTTTAAAGAAATAATTTTTGAAGTAAAAAAGGGTAGCGAGCTCGTGAAGGCAATAAAAAAGGTTTCAGAAAAGTATCCAAATCAGGAACTTATAATTTTTGCAGAATCCATTGATACCATTACCCGCTCAGGTGGAAGTATGGCAAAATTTCTTGATGTATTATCTCAATCCATAAAAACCAGAATAAAAATAAAAGATAAGGCAAGGGTTCTTGCTACCCAGCAGAGGTTTCAGGCAATTTTGATGTTCTTTCTTCCATTTTTTATCCTTTTTGCAGTTTCACTCATTGATTTTCAATTGATAAAGTCATTTCTCTTTTCAAAGACTGGTTTTCTCCTTTCCACGGCTGGACTATCCCTCCAGCTTCTCGGCGGTTATTTATTGTGGAAGATGGTAGGAGGTGATGTATAATGGAAATTTTCCTTTTTCTTTCAATGATTTCACTGGGCTTTTTTGTATCTGTGGTTATTAATTTTATTTTTGAGAGATTAACAAATGTTGATCTTGTAAGGGTTTCAAGAACTCCTCTCAAAAAAATTCTTCCCAAAAAAACAATGGATTTCCTGATTTCATTTATAAAAGAGGAGCTGAAAAATTCACACGAGGAGAAATGGGACGAAGAGGGGGTGTTGGGTATATGTTCGCTTCTGTTTTTCCTGTCATTTTTGAGCACATCTCTATTTTTTCCGTTTTTCATCTCAATCCCATTTTCCCTCCTGATTTTCTTTTCTCCAATCCTACATTTGAGAAGGCAGAAAAGGGAGTATATTGAGGAAGTGAAAAAGGAATTTCCCCTCATTCTTGAAACGGTGGCTGTTTGTATGCAGGCCGGTTCTGATTTTTTCACATCACTGAAGGGTGCATCTTCTGCTGTTAAAGGAAGATGGAAAAAGGAACTGGAAAGATTTTTAAAAGAAAGTCTGTGGGAGGAAAACAGGGAATCCGCTCTTCGTTCTTTTGCAGAGAGGGTAGGGGTGGAGGAAGTAGAGGATTTTGCAGAGAGGTTGATATTTTCAATGAGAACCGGAGCCGGAATCTCATCAACTATGCAGGAAATCGCACAGGAAATGAGAAGGAGGTATTTTGAAGGAATTGAAGAAAGAGCCATGAAACTTCCCCAGAAGATGATATTTCCTCTTCTTTTGATTTTTATATCGGTCTTTATATACATCCTGGGTCCTGTAATGGTGGGAATAAAAATGGAGGTAATAAAATGAAAGATATTTTTTGGAGGATTCTTTTGAGCTGTGCCCTCCTTCCGCCCGGAAGGATTTATCTCTTCTATAAAGGGGAGAATGCTGGAAGAGTTGCAGAATATATAAAAGAAACCTGCGAAAATCAATTTGTTGAAGAGACTCAAAAAAGAGAAGAAGTTCCTGAAAACGAGATAACAGAGATGAAACTCCTTCTTTCATCTGGAAAGGATGCATTTGAAGCAGTTGAGTTTGAAAAAGCAATTCGTGATATAGAAAGGGCACTTGATATATTCAGAAGGAATATGGTCTTTATCAAGGATTTTAAAAACATAATACAGCCTATTGCCATCCTCGGAATATGCTATCTGGCACTCGGAAAAAATGAATCCGCTTTAAAAACCTTCAAGTATCTTCTATCCATAAGACCTGATTACAAACCTTCCGAAACCGTGTTTCCCCCTTCTGCAATGGAGATGTTTTTAAAGGCAAAAAAGGATATAAGGGAATTTGAGTTTTCCTTTAACACCTTTCCCGAAGGAGCAACTGTTTATATAGATGGCAGGAAGAAGGGAAGGACCCTATATATGGAAAAAAAGATGCCCGAGGGAAGGCATCTAATAAATGCCTTTCTTCCAGGATATAAAGAATTCAGTGAGGTTATAGAGATTTCAAAGAATGAAAATATTTCAGTGCTTCTTGAAAAGGCAGAAATCTCCGTTCCGGAAAACTGGTGGGAGATGGAAGCTGAAGAACTTCTGGATACCTGTAAAGGAAGATGTCCATCTCCCTCCATGTTTTTTTATTCCTATCCCGAATCCACTTCTGATATCATCGGCGTTTTTTACTCCGAAGAAAAAGCATCATTTTCAACCATGAAAATTAGCGATGAAAACTTTCCATCCAGCATTTCTCATTTTATTTCATCAATTTTTGAAGAAAAAAAGCAGAAGTTTGAAGAAAAAAAGATACTTCTTGAGGTGAAGGAGGAAAAGGAGAGTTCAAGGTGGTATCTCTGGGCAGGACTTGGAGTTCTGGTAATCGGGAGCGGAATCGGAATTTATCTTGGAACGAGAAATCAAGAGAAGGGTTTTAGATTTTTAATTACATGGTAGAAGGTCAGTGATGAAAGGATTTCTTTCAGGAATTTTTATTAATTTTCTTTATTGGGTCTCCCCTTTATTTTTGATTTTCGCTTTATCATGTGGAGGGGAAAAGGTAGGAGAAGGAAGTGAGAAAAACTCAGCACCTGTGGCTGAAGCTGGAGAGAACAGAAAAATTGAGCTGTATGACTGGATTCGTCTTGATGGTAAATCTTCATCCGACCCGAATGGAGAGGTTCTTGAATTTGTGTGGTCTTTAAAAAGGTCCCCCGATGAAGCGATTTATCACTTTTTTGATACTAAAACACCTGAACCACTCTTTATGGCTGAAACCCCTGGAGAATACGAATTTGAACTCACAGTGTCTGACGGAATTTTAAAGAGTATGCCGGATTATGTGACCGTCACAGTTGAAGGCAAAGGAGAAATTCCTGTAGCTCAAGCGTTCTCTGTGGCAGAGGGAACCGGCGGAGTTTTACAACTTTCTGCTGAAGGGTCTTACGAGCCGGATGGAAAGCCGCTGATTTATAAATGGGACTTAATC
Source organism: bacterium (assembly GCA_037439705.1). Classification (GTDB taxonomy): domain Bacteria; phylum JBBIVP01; class JBBIVP01; order JBBIVP01; family JBBIVP01; genus JBBIVP01. The sequence goes on along the minus strand of JBBIVP010000102.1, from coordinate 4,196 downwards.
AATCCTCCTTCCTGCCAGAGTTATACAGAACTTCCTCCTGTTCCAAATCCCGTCATTCCTGTTGAATGTCCCCGGGGCACACTTTACAGATTTATTCTTACAGTTTCAGATGGAAGATTCTCATCCGCTCCTTTTGAGATAACAGCGGTTGTTCCCAATTCTCCTCCAGTGCTTTCCTATCTTGAGGATATCACACTTCCGTCAGGTGCCAGTTCCTTTGAACTCTCTGCAGGAGAGATCACCGACCCGGATGGAGACAGTATCACATGCACCTGGAAACTTGAGGAAAAGTCATCAAACGCTAATGTAAACCCGTCCATTTCAAATGCCTGCACGCAGAGGTTTTTTCTTACCGGTTCAACAGATGGATATTATCTCTTCTTACTTAAGGTGTCAGATGGAGAAAGCATTGTTAATCAATGGGTTAACATTTCCGTAGGAAAGCCATCACCCCCAGTTATTTCTTTCCTTTCTACATCTTATGACCTTATCTTAAATGGAAATTCATGGATTGCAGAACTTGATGCCCAATGTGGGTTAGAAAAAGGCTCCTGGAATGGTTCCGATTCATCTGTTAAATACAAATTTGAGGTTTCAGATTTTCCAGTGGATGTTACTTGCTCATTTTTAACTCCTGCTGAAGGATGGATAGAGAGCTTTTCAAACCCAATAACAGCAAAAATTGAGATAAGAGGGAGGATAAGGAATATGAACGAACCGTCAGAAAAGGGCAAAATAAAATGTTCAATAAAAGGTGAAGACCCGAATTATCCATTCCTTTCTGAAAAGTGGGAATATGTTGTTTTTACAATTCCAAATTCCATCCCTTCCATTCACATTCCAGACCATTCTATTTTTCTTAACGACGACCTTTTTCAATATACCATAATAAAAGGAAGGGGATATGATGCAGATGGTGATATACTTTCATACAGGTGGTCAATCCTTTACTCTCCTGAAGGAACAGTTTCATTTTTTACCCAACCTTATGCTGAAAAGACTGCGTTTTTCGCAGGGTATGGAAATAAGAAAAAAGGAATTTATCTCATAAGAGCAATTGTTACTGATGAGCATGGCGCAAGTGCATACGATGATTTCAGCGTGGTAATAAAATGAGAAGGGTTTTTATAGCAGGATTGATTGCAATTATTTCTGGCTGCGGAATGGATGAGAAAAAAATTTTTCTTCATCTCAAACCGGTTTCTTACAAGATAAACATAAATTCTGCTGATATGTTAAGGGTTGAGGTTTTAACGGATTCTGAAAGCGAGAGCTTTTCACATTCAATCACAGAAGGCAATTATTTTGAGTTCAAAGGTAAATGGAATGAAGAAATCTCCATAAGTGTGGAAGGAATAAAAGGTTCAGATTCTATATTTTTTGGACTTTCCGCTCCATTTTATCCACAGGAAGCGAAGGAAGAAATTTATATTCCCCTGGGCATTAATGACGAGTTTGTAAAAATTCAGGAATTTCCAGAGATTGTCCCTTTACAGATATGCGGTGCCAAAAATAAATTTGTAGTAATTGGAAATAACGGTGTGTTTTTAATAGACCTTCTTTCTTTCAAAATAAAGAAGATATATGATAGAATTGAAGACAGTCACGGGTGTGCCTTTGTATCAGATGGAATTTTGGTCGGGGGAAAAGGCAATTTACTCTTTTTGAAAGGTGGAGAACAGAGGGAATACGAAATTGAAGGGCTTGAAAAATATGCTATTTTTTCTGCGGAAAAATATGCAGTTATAGCAGGAGGAATTTCAGACGGCAAAAAGACCGCCGAATCCTATCTTTTCAAAGATGGAGAGCTGAAAAAATGGAAAAGCATGAATTCGCCGAGAGCCGGACACATTGCCATTCCTCTTCAAAACAACGATTTTCTCATAGCAGGCGATGGAGAACCGGAGGTCTGGAGGAACGCTAAAATGGATTTTGAAAGCTTTTTCATCTCCGATTCAGTTGGAGATGTATCAACCGGAGTTTTTGTAGAAAACAGGATTTTTTTTATAAAGAAGGATACAGGAGAAATCCTGGAACTGAACATTGAAGAAAGAAAACTGAATTCTTCAGGAGTTTTCAACGGAACGAACGGAGCAGGGGATGGCAAGAACGGGATGATTGTTAATGATGAGGGAGATGTGCTTATACTTCCCGATTTGAAAACAATTCACATAAAGGAAATTGAATCCTCTCCAAATAAAATCTACTCTACGAGGGGAATTTACATAATTGTTTCGAAAACAGGTTTTTATATTTATATGAAAAAATGAAGGTTAAAATGAAAAGGTTCTTCCTATTTATGTTTTTGCTCCTTTCCTGTTCAGGCGAAAAGAAAGAGATTCCTATGAATACTCCTCCTGTGGCAATTACCGAAGATGAAATTTCTGGAAACGCAGGTGAATTCATATATCTTGATGGAACCGCCTCGTATGACCCAGATGGAGACAGAATTTTTTACTTGTGGAAAATTGTTGAAACCCCGCAGGATTCAAAAGCTATCCTCGGAAATTCCTCAGAGCCAATTGCAGTTTTTTTTACAGATGTTCCCGGTGAATACAGAATCTCTTTCAGGGTATCTGATGGAATTGAGGAATCAAACGAGGTAATCGTGAGGATATCGGTCAGAAATGTTCTTCTGCTTCCGGTTGCCGTGATTGATGAAAAGGAAGTAGATGTTACGCTCGGTGAAGAGGCATCAGCCAGTGGAGTTTTAAGTTTTAATCCTGAAGGAGAAAACTTAAATTATGTATGGGAGTTAAAGGAAATGCCAGCCTCATCCACCGGATTTGTGATTGATGCTACATCTCCTGTTTTCCGGTTTATACCCGATGTTCCTCATGGAATATATTCTGCTACTTTGAAGGTCTCAAACAGATATGGAGAAAGTGGAACTGATTCTGTTAGTTTTTATGTTCTGAACAGACCACCAAAAGCAAGAATTGAGGGACTTGTTCTCAATACTCCTTATTCAGGAATGAGCCTTCCGATTGATGACAACCAGACGGTTGAATTTAAAAACTCTTATATCTCCGATGATGATAATGACCTTCTTTCTTACAACTGGTCATTTACATATACCCACAGAAGAGGGGCATTCCCTCAAGGGCATGGATTTTTGTGTCCTTCTTTTGGCAAAGGAGTTTTTTATTACTGTCCTGACCCTCCTGACCAGGTTTCTTTTCTTTCAGGGATTTCCCAGGATGGTGAAGGGACTTATTTGATAAAAATTGAAATCTCGGATGTATATAGCGTTATCACAAGATATGTCTATATTGAAAGAAAGGGTATACCTCCCCCATCAATAAGAATTGATGATAAAATTGTTAATCATAGATTTAAAGACGGAATATACTACGCTGAGGATAGGGAGAAGGGGACATTATATATTTCTCATGCAGCAGACTTGAAAAATGTTTATACAAATTCTGTATCTGTGGACTGGAAGGTTAATCTGGAATCAACTCCTTCACAAGAGGCTCCTACTCCTGTAATAAACCCATCCATGGGAAATGTGTCAATAGAAACAGGAGCCTCCGTCCAGATTCCTTTCAAAATCACAATATCAACATCAAAACCTTCTTTACTTGGCGATTATACTTTTAAATTTACAGCCTGCCTGAGTGGAACCAATTCCTGCAGTGCTGAGGTTTTTAAAATTACGATTATAAATCTTCCTCCTTCTTCTCTTACAATTCCATCTCAACTTCTTTTTACTCATTCAAACTGTGAGTACTTTAATCCTGATGAAGAAATTTTGTTGATGTTGGGAAGACCTCCTGCAGATTATTCCCTTCCTGTATCAGCTTCTGATCCTGATGGAGACCCATTAATTTTTGAATTTATCCATGGAAATAGCACAATTTCCAATACAATTTATGTAGACGGAAATAAAGTTCCCTATCAATTTTCTGGCAGGTCAGATGTAAATTTTTCAAAACACATACTTATTTGCGGATTTTCCCGCTCATGCAATTTTACCTTTACTGTACAAAAGGCTCTGGAAAAAGAAAAATTCACCGCCCTCTATGTAAGTGTGAAGGACCCATGGAAATACGGTCCATCAAGTATCCTAAAATTATATTCTATCTGCCCGTAATCCTTTCCTGTTCAATGAACAGGGTGGGGCTGAAAATAAAGGATTCTGAGGCTTTGTATATTGAGGGTAAACTTACAGAGTCAGCAATCTGTTCAATCTC
>JBBIVP010000101.1:0-7954 GCA_037439705.1 bacterium | reverse complement strand
CTTCAGGCGCTATTTCCTCTGGTTCATAAATGCTTTCTTCAGGCTCCTCTGTTACCAGTTCGTAGATACCCTCGGGTTCCATTGTTTCTTCAAGGGATTCAAAACTTTCTTCGGGTTCTTTTGGTTCCTCCTCAATCTCCATTTCAACCACTTCCTCTTCTTTTCCCTTTTCCATTGCTTCTTTTACCTTTGAAAGCAAAGTGGCTGTATCAAAGGGTTTTGTTATATGACCGTCATAACCGGCTTCCCTTGCCAGATTTTCATCAAAGGTTTCAAAGGCTCCTACAAGAAGAAGAACAGGAATGTGTTTTGTTTTGCTGTCCGATTTTATTGCTTTACATACCTCGTATCCATTTTTCCCGGGCATGAGGACATCCGCCAATACGAGGTCGGGCATAAGTTCTTTTGTTTTCTTTATGGCGTCTATTCCATTATCAATGATGGTTAGTTCCACATCCTGATTTGCGAATGCCATCTTCATAACTTTCTGGATGGTAATGCTGTCATCCGCCACTAATATCTTTTTTGCCATTTCCTTCTCCTTAAATTTTTTATATCATATCTCATTTCATTTAAAAAGTCAAAACATTATCTCTTTCAGGTTACTACAGAGTAGAGGGGTATAAAGAAAAAAAGAATGTGCTGAAAAAAATTGTAAAATTCCATAAATGTATAAAACTTGTACATAAATTTGACCTATTTTAAGTTCACAGGTATAATTAAATCATGATTTTTCTGGCAGGCTTCTACGGATGGTCTGATGCAGGAATGGTCTCCACAGAAACGGTCAGATACATATTGAGCAGTTTTAATCCCCATTTAATAAAAGAGATTAAAGGTTACAATGTCATAACACATACCCGTCCATATTTTTTGATTGATGGCGGATTGATAAAAAGTGTTAAGGAACCTTCAACAAACTTCTTTCTCTGCGAAAAAAAGGGGTTCATAGTTTCCATCGGATTTGAACCCGATTTAAGATGGGGAGAATATGTGGAAGAAATTTTTGGTCTCCTTGAGGCAAACAAAGTAAATAGAATTTTTACCATAGGAAGCATGTATGACAGGGTTTCCCACAGAAAGGCACAGAGGATTTCAATTGTTACGAGTAAGGAAAACTTGAGGGAAGAACCTGATTGTGGAGTTGTAAATTATCATGGTCCTGGTTCAATACACAGTTTTATCATTTATGAAAGTAGAAAAAGAAACCTTGATGCAACCACTTTCTGGTTCAGTGTACCTGCATATATTCCGAATGTTGTTTATTACCCTGCGGTTCTTTCCGCACTGGAATTTTTGAGCAGAAGAATTGGCTTTTCCATTAACCTTGATGACCCGAGAAGAATAGCAAAGGAACAACTGGATGGTCTTGAGAAACAGATTCAAATTGACCTGAATTTCAAGAAGCTTATTGAGGAGATAGAAGGAGAAAAAATTATAGTTCAATAAATTTTGGAAATCACCTGTGGCTAAACTCTTCATTAAAAATCTCGGAATTGAAATTGAAGCGGAAGAAGGAGAAAAGGTTCTTGATGTTCTCACAAAAAATCAAATATATGTAGATTCACCCTGTGGAGGACTTGGAATATGTGAAAAGTGCAGGGTAAGAGTAAACGGAAAAGAGGTTCTTGCATGCACTTCAAAGGTTGAAGGAGATGCTTTTTTAGAAATAAAAGAGGAAAAACCAAATTTTACTGTCCTCCGTGAAGATAGGGAAGCGGATAAAGAATTTGGGCTGGCTTTTGATATAGGGACAACAACAATTCTATCCGCCCTCACAGGGATGGACGGAAATCCCTTTTTTGTTGCAGCCACGGAAAATCCCCAGAGGGTTTTTGGAACGGACATAATAACCAGAATTTATCGCTCAACCACTGAAGGTATGCTTGAAACCTTTAAAGAGATGTTGATAAAAAAACTTAATGAAATAGCAGAATCATTTTTCCAGAGGTTAAAATTAAAGGAAAAAGAGATAAGCTCAACAATTGTGGTGGGAAATCCAACAATGCTTCACATTTTTCTCGGTATTGACCCCTTTCCTCTCGGAATATTTCCCTATATCCCCAAATTCAAGGGAGGATTAATAATTGACGCCCGCTCCACCGGGCTTTCCTTCTCAGGACTTCTTTACATTCCTCCATTTCCTTCTGGGTTCATAGGAGCAGATGTAATGACAGGACTTCTCTTTTCCGAATTCCACAAAAAGTCTCTTCCTTCTTTATACATGGACCTCGGGACAAACGGAGAGATTGTTCTTAATGACGGAAAAAATCTTGTTGCATGCTCCGTCCCTGCAGGTCCAGCCTTTGAAGGAGGAAGTCTTTCATGCGGAATGAGGGCTGAGAAAGGAGCAATTGAAAGGGTTTGGCTGGAAGGAGATATTAAACTTGAGGTGATAGGAAATGTTAATCCTTTGGGAATATGTGGAAGTGGATTTATAAGTGCTGTAAGCGAGATGTTAAAAAAAGGGATACTGATGAAAGATGGAAAATTTTCTGAAGCAATTCCACATCCCTTTGATAAGTATTTTGAAAGAGAAAAAAAGGCTTTTTATCTCTGGAGGGGAGAAAAGGATGTTTTTATAACTCAGAAGGACATAAGAGAGTTTCAACTTGCCAAATCCGCTGTGCAATCCGGAATAAAAATCCTTCTTAAAAAAACAGGAATAAAACTGGAGGACATAAATGAAATTATTATAACAGGTGGATTTGGAAAAAGCATTGATACCGAAGCCTTTCTCAGCTGCAGATTCATGCCTCCGGGTTTCAGGGGGAATATAAAATTTATAGAAACTTCAGCACTGAACGGAGCTTTTCTTTTGATAAAAAAATTTGAAAGTGCAAGGAATGAATTAGAGAACATAATCTCAAAACTGGAGACCGTTGAACTGGCAATGAATGAAGAATTTGAAAAAATTTTTCTTGAATCTATGGAATTTTGAATTATAATAAAAAAGAGGTTTTGTTATGTTCTGTTCAAACTGTGGAAAGGAAATAGAAGTAGATACGAAATTCTGTAAATATTGCGGAAGCCCTGTTTCTCCTCCTCAATATGTTTCTTATGAACCGAAAAAGAGAGAATGGCTTGCTACCCTTCTTTTTTCCTTCTTCCTGGGTGGACTCGGAATTGACAGGTTTTATTTAGGATATACCGGGTTGGGACTTTTAAAACTGTTTACCCTTGGCGGATGCGGGATATGGTCTTTAATAGATTTTATTCTGATAGCATTTAATAAGTTAAAAGATGCAAATGGAAACTATCCTGTGGGAAGAGGAGGAAAGGAATGGGTAGCTTATCTGCTGATAGGACTTATGCTCGCGGGAATATTTTTCTGGTTCCTCTCACTCCTTTTTTCAATTTTTACAGCACAGGATTTTTATTCAATTTGAACGGAAGGCTATTAATTCCACTTTCAATCCTGATTTTTGGGTTTCTCTTCACCACTGATTTTCTGGAAAGACTTCCACATATATGTTTAATTGAGCCAATTTTCGGAAAATGTCCTGCTGATGGAACCTTAAGGGCCTTATCAAGCCTTCTTCACGGAAACCTGAATCAGGCTCTGAAATATAACATGAATGTCCTTTTGGTTCTTCCCCTCTCTCTTTATCTTATTATAAGAAACTTGAGATTTTTAAAATAGATGGGTAAAATTAAAAATATGCCGGCGTAGCTCAGCGGTAGAGCAGTTGATTCGTAATCAACTGGTCACCCGTTCAAATCGGGTCGCCGGCTCCACCTAAAATCCTCATTTTTAATATTTTAAATAACTCCATATTTTAAAATTTTGTTGAAATACCACATTTTTCGTGTATAAAATTTTGAAAAAAAAGAGGTGAGTTATGGCTAAAGTAGGCATAAACGGATTTGGAAGGATAGGGAGATGCATCTTAAGAATTATTTTGAAAGAGAAAATTCCTCTGGATGTGGTGGCTATAAACGATGTAACTGATGCAAAAACCCTCGCCTTTCTTTTCAAATACGATTCCGTCCATCGTATCTACGATGGCGAAATAAAATGGGATGAGAGTTCAATAACAATAGATGGCAAAAGGATAAAGGTATTTTCTGAAAAGGACCCATCTTCAATCCCCTGGAAAGAGGAAGGTGTGGATGTGGTTCTGGAATGCTCTGGAAAGTTCACGGACAGAGAATCCGCTCTAAAACACTTAGAAAGAGGGGCAAAGAAGGTTATAATTTCAGCCCCTGCAAAAAACCCGAACATCACAATCTGCATGGGGGTCAACCACTCATCATACAATCCATCAATTCACCACATAATCTCAAATGCTTCCTGCACGACAAACTGTCTTGCTCCAGTGGTTAAAGTTCTCCATGAAAAACTTAAGATAAAGAAAGGGCTGATGACAACAGTTCATGCATATACCAACGACCAGAGGATTCTTGACCAGCCTCACAAGGATTTGAGAAGGGCAAGGGCAGCAGGGATTTCAATAATACCCACAACAACCGGAGCGGCAAAGGCTGTAGGACTTGTCCTTCCGGAATTAAGCGGAAAAATTGATGGCATGGCTCTAAGAGTTCCCACAGCAAATGTTTCTATCGTGGATTTTGTCTGTGATGTGGAAAAGAAAACAACAGAGGAAGAAGTTAATAAACTCTTTGAATCTGCTCAGAATGGAGAATTGAAAGGAATACTGAGAATCACCTACGAACCACTTGTTTCCATTGATTTTCTTGGCGACCCGCACTCTTCAATAGTTGATGGGCTCTCCACGAGGGTTATTGATGGAAATTTTGTGAAAGTGGTCGCCTGGTACGACAATGAGTGGGGATTTTCCTACAGAATGGTAGACCTTTTAAAAATGGTTATCGGAGGGTTGTGATGGATACAGGAATAAAATACATAGAGGAATCTCAGGGGCTTCTAAAGGATAAGAGGGTTCTGATGAGAGTGGACTTCAATGTGCCTCTTGATGAATTCAGGAACATCGTGGACGATGTTAGGATAAGAAGCGTGCTTCCCACCATAAATTTTTGTCTTGACGAAGGTGCTTCAGTAATTCTGATGTCTCACATGGGAAGACCAAAGGGAAAAGTTGACCCCGCCCTTTCACTTCTTCCGGTTGTGAAAAGACTTGAAAGATACCTCAACAAAGAGGTGATTTTCATTCCGAACGAGGTGATTGGAGAGAATGTGAAGAAAAAAGCCCTTTCCCTGAAACCGGGAGAAGTAATGCTTCTTGACAATCTGAGATTCAATTCCGGAGAGGAAAAAAACGATGATGAATTTTCAAAGGAACTTGCCTCTTTAGGAGATATATATGTCAATGATGCGTTTTCAGTTTCACACAGGGCTCATGCTTCAGTAGTTGGTGTTACGAAATTTGCAAAGGAATGCTGTGCTGGTTTTCTAATGAAAAAAGAATTGAATTACTTCAAACAGGCTCTTGAAAACCCGCAAAGACCCTTTGCAGCCCTTCTGGGAGGAGCAAAGGTTGCTGGAAAGATAGAAGCGATAAAAAACCTTATGAAAAAGGTGGACAAACTCCTCATAGGTGGTGGAATGGCTTTTACATTCCTTAAAGCATGGGGATACTCCGTTGGGAATTCCCTTGTTGAAGAAAACCTCACAGGAATAGCCCTGGAAATAATAGAGTCTGCAAAAAGAAATGGCGTAAAACTATATCTACCTGTTGACTGCGTAATTACTAACAAATTTGATTTTCCAGCAAAGAAACTTCCACAGGATGCGGAGATAAAAATAGTTCCGATTAAGGAAATACCGGATGGATGGTTTGCCCTTGATATAGGACCTGCTACAATATTGCTTTTTAAAGAGTCTCTTTCCGATGCAAAAACTATAATATGGAATGGTCCGATGGGGGTTTTTGAGGCAGAACCATTCAGCAGGGGAACATACGCAATGGTATCTGCTCTATCGTCAAGTTATGCGCTCACAATTGTTGGAGGTGGAGACACGGATGTAGCAATTCACAAAGCAGGAGAAACTGCAAATATCTCCTATATTTCAACAGGAGGGGGAGCGTTTATTGAGCTTCTTGAGGGAAAGCTCTTGCCCGGCATTAAAGCCCTTAAGGAGTTCAAAAGGTAGTGAGAAAAAAGCCATTAATAGTTGGAAACTGGAAGATGCATCTTGGACCGATGGAGGCATCTGCATTTATGGAAGAATTTACAAAGAGAACAGGAGAGTTTAAAGAACATGTAGATATTGGAGTAGCACCACCGTTTATATCAATTCCTGTTGTGAGAGATTTCATAAAGAAAGATGATTTGTCTATCCTTTTATGTGCCCAGAACTGCCACTGGGAGGACAAAGGTGCATTCACAGGAGAGATCTCACCATCAATGTTAAAGGATATGGATGTGGAGTATGTAATTATCGGGCATTCAGAAAGGAGGGAATATTTTTTTGAAACCGACGAGATGATAAACAGAAAACTCAAGGCTGTAATAAAAAACGGGCTTAAAGCAATTTTATGCGTTGGAGAAAAACTGCAAGAAAGGGAAAGGGGAAGGACAATGGAGGTAATAGAAAATCAGGTTGAAAAAGACATTGAGGGAGTTGATGTAGAAAAAATAGTTATTGCATACGAACCTGTCTGGGCAATAGGAACTGGAAAAACAGCAACCCCCGAGATGGCAGAGGAGGTTCATTCTTTTATAAAGGATTTAATTAAAAAAATTTCAGGAAAGGAAGTCACTGTGATATATGGAGGAAGTGTAAAACCCGAAAATATAAGTTCTCTTATTTCAATGAAAAACATAGAAGGTGCCCTTGTTGGAGGCGCGAGTATAAATCCGCAGAGCTTTTCAGAAATCATAAAAAATTCCATTGCAAAAAGGTAATTGTAAAAACAACACGGAGGTCATTACAGGAGGAAGAGGAGAAAGTTTAAGTTAAAAGAGAATAAAATCTATTACCAGCACATCCCATTCGCTAAAAAATAAAAATGGAGAACACTCACAGGTGGAATCTTGTAGACCCTACATTTTGAACAGATAGGGTAGAAGTTCCTTTATTTTTTCAATTGTAAGAACCTCTTCGGGAAGTTCAGGAATTATAACTATGTCTCTGTATTTCTTCATAAGTCCCTCAATAATTTTTTCCTGAGCAGATGCCTTTTCTTTCATTAAATTCATAACCTTCAGAAATTTTTCCGGAAATTCCTTTTGCATCTCCAACCCCTCCATAAAATGGGAAAAAAGAAAGGGATTCACACGATTTATTATTAATCCACATCTTTTTATACCAATATCTTTAAGCCTTTCCCTCAGTTCCGCTGTTTCAGAAATCCTCTCCCTTTCAGGAGAAGTTACTAAATAAAACGAAACATCATCGCTTCTAAGAAAGGAATAAAGGGTCTCAGCCTCTATAAAGAATTTTTCATACATACCCTCAAAAAAAAGTATAAATTCTGATATTTCAAGAAGCAGATCTGCACCTGTGAGCCTTTCTATTATAGAAAAAACTCCTCCGAACCTCTTAAAAATTTGAATGCCCGCTTTACCAACCATCAGATATGTCTTCAAAAATTTTGATATAATTCTACTTCTTAAAAAATCCATCACCTTTGAAGGAGCCTCAAAAAACTCAAACGCATGCCTCGCTGGAGGCGTATCAAGCACGATAATGTCGAATTCACACTTTTTGTAGAAGTCCACCAGAAGCTCTCCAGCCACATATTCGTGTGAGCCCATTAAAAAATCTGTAGCCTGTTTGTAGAACCTGTGAGCCTTTATCTTTTCAGCCACTTCCCTTGACGGTGAAAATTTATCCACCAATCTATCAGCACTTTTTTTCATATCTACCATGAAAGCGTAGAGATTATCTGCGATTCTCAAAGGCTCTGAGATTATATCAGATGAAGGAAGCCCGAGCGAATCCGCAAGCCTCCTTGCGGGGTCAACTGTCATAACAAGAGTTTTTCGCCCTTCCTCGGCAGATTTTATGGCTATTGCTGAAGATATG
>JBBIVP010000100.1:0-8028 GCA_037439705.1 bacterium | reverse complement strand
GAGTTTTAATTTATAGAGCTCTTCAAAGTCTTCTATACCTTTCACATTATTAAGAGAGGATTTCAATTCATTGAGAAACTCATAATCCGGCTTTATGTTGTAGAAATCAGCGAGAAACCAGTATATCTTGCTTCTCTCCTCTGCTAACTTTTGATGAAGAAGGGAATTCACTCCCAAACCTTTCCATAAAATTCGGGGCCAATGCTACCGCCTCTATGGCAACCTATGCATGCGTTTTTGTCAATGACCCCTGGAATTTTTTTAAGAGCAACATCATTTTCTATTTCGTATTTGTTAAGGTAATATTCTCCGCTTGCATACTTTTCACTTGCATGACAGGTTCCGCACTCAATATTGAGCTTCTCTACATGAATTTTATGATAGGTTTCAATGGAGTAAATTTTTTTCTCCTTACCGCATCCTGCAAAGATGAATAATACGGATGAAATAATTATACCTGTTAGTTTTTTCATCACTCACCTCCTTCAACAATTGTGTAGTAAATCTTTGGCTTTGTCCCGAAATGTTTCTTTATACGCTTCGCTGACTTACTTAATATTCTCTTAGAGACCTCGCTATTAGGGTCATCAAGGTCACCAAATACCCTCGCACCGACAGGGCATACAATGTCGCAGGCAGGTGTGTATTCAGGATTCACTCCAATCTCGCTTGTCTTTCCATCCTTAACAGCTTTTTCTATTCTGTGCCAGCAGAATGTGCACTTCTCCACAGTATTTATTTTCTTCCTGTGGACGGGATGTCTGTTTTCATAGGGTATCTCATCGTAAGGAGTTTTCTCGGAGAAAAGTGTATTTAATTCTTCAATATACTGAAGAACTCCGTAAGGACAAGAGGTAACACAATACCTGCACCCCATGCATTTCTCATAATCAATGATAACAACGCCCTGCTCATTTTTTGATATAGCGAACGCCCCTACATAATCGCACGCCTTCTTACAGGCTGGCTCATCGCAGTGCATACAGTTCATTGGCACAAATCTCCTTTTCACATAGGGAAATTTTCCAATCTCTTCCTCAATGACGAAAATCCACGGATTACCCGGAATGTAGAAATTCTCGTTCATACAGGCAGCAACACATGCCCTGCATCCTATGCATCTTTCAGTATCAATAAATCTGCCAAGTCTCATTCTTCACCTCCTTGTTTCTTTCTTATAATCACCTTTGTATCGTTAAAGCTGTTCATCCCTGAAAGCATGTCAGGATGGTATTCCAAAATTTTATTTATCCATGTTCCTTTCTTTGCCCAGTCAGGATATCCTCCGCTCCACTGTCCATAGTGGTATGATACAGCAACCGTGTCAGGTCTTATGCCTTCTGTAAGCTTTGCTATTCCTTCAAGCTCTCCAACCCTTGATTCAATTATCACCGCATCGCCGTCTTTTATACTCAGAGCATTTGCTGTTTCAGGATTTATCCAGATATGATTTGTATCCGCATCGTGAGCGACCTGATTTAGAACTGGATTTATGTTGCAGTATCCGCTCTGATTTCTATACATTCTTTTGAATGTGATCAAGTAATAAGGATAATTGGTAGATTTCCTGTAAGAAACAGGATATGCGTGGTCCTTTCTTGGCAGGGGTGAAAGCTTTGTTTCAATGAGTGAGTTAAGTTCCCCATCAGTAACTTCATACCACTCCTTGAAAACCTCTTTGACATTATTCAACTTCGTAAGAAGGACATTCTTCGTCCCAACAAGTTCATCACAATAGAAGTGTATTTTCGCTTTGCCTGCGCCTTTAAACTTGGCCTCAACTCCCTTAAGATAACGCTCGTCTACTGTAACAAACTTCTCTCCACCAAATCCCTTCTTCTTCCCTTCATCAATAGACTGTCCTGTCTTGTTCCTCCATAGGACATCCATAAGTTGCTCCGCGGTGTAATCGGTTTTATTTATGTCCAGATTAGGATTGCTAAATTTATACTCAGCGTTTATCTTATCAAGGAATCCGCCTGAACCTGTAAGAAAACCTGCTCTTTTCGCAAGTTCAACCAAAATCTCAATGTTCTGGTAAGGAATGTTGTATGTATTCACTATCGGATAGTGAAGCGTGTGGTGTCTTGCGTGTGGAACCCACCTTCCTCCGTAATATCCGTATGCTTCAAGGTATGTCTTATCTGGAAGAACTATGTCCGCAAACCATGCGGTCTCACTCATTGATATTTCAATGGCGACATTGTATGTATTCTTCAAGCCTTCAAGTTGAAGCTCTGCTTTTGAGGTTGAGAATGGTCTATTGGTTGCAAAAAATATCTGCATCTCAGGCGTATAATTAATGCCATATTTTGAGGGTTCTGGAACTGTGAAGAGTGCCTGCTGTGCAACATCGTGGGTGGCATGTGGGAAGAATGCGCTTTTCTTTAAGTCAATTCTTGAAGGAGGATACTCACAGGAAGAAGGGTTCATATATTCAGAACTTTTTCCTGGTTCATGAAGGAGAACTCCACCAACCGCATCAAGTGCTCCAACGAGCATCATAACTATAAGCCCTGCGCGCCAAGTTTGAGTGCCGTATTCTTTAGCAACAAGACCTCTGAATGTGTAAATGGCAACTGGGCGATACCTTAGAGTCTTTCCATCAAGGTTTATTGTTGAACCTATGCTCGCAGACTGCCCAAACTCAATGGCAATTCTTCTTATCTGTTCAGCTGAAAGCCCGCACTCTTCAGCAACAGCCTCCGGAGATATGTTCTCGGTTGTTAGATAATCCTTGAATACCTGAAAAGCAGTTTTTACTTCACCGTTAGCGTAAACAGTATCGTTGAAGGAACCTTCAAGGGCTATATTCGTCGCATTGTCGTAAGGAACCGGTCCATTGATATCTATGTCCCAGACAAGAGGATTTCCACTGTTATCTTTTGCTAAAGTTCCATCCCCTTTTATAAGATAAGGTGCGTTTGTGTATGTGATGAGAAAATTTTTATCTATGTATCCTTCGTCAATGAGAACCCTTGCCATTGCAAGAAGAAATAGAACATCCTTTCCAGGGCGAATTGGGACCCACTCATCTGCCTTTGCCCCGATGTTGCTCAATCTCGGCTCTACCACAACGAGTTTCATACCCCTCTCCTTTGCATCAAGTGTTGCGTGGTCAAGCCATCTCGCCCACTGATCTGCCTCGGCGTAATTCCCTCCCATATTTTTGAGGTAGTTCGTGTATTCAAGGTCAGGAAGGAACTCGTGATATCCCCATGTGATTTCGTCAGCAACATGTTTTGCACCCTCACATACTGTTGTTCTGTGAACCACATTTGGGGTTCCTATTGCACTTGCGAACGCCTTCATCCACCCATCATGTAGGAGATACTTACCGTGCCCGTGATACCATATTATCTTTCTTGGGTCATCACTTTTGATTTGGGCAATTCTCCCCGCAACCTCTTTGAGCGCTTCCTCCCAGGAAATCTCCTCCCACTGAGGGTCTTCATTTATACCCTTATTAGGATTTCTTCTTTTCAAAGGCACTTTCACCCTGTATGGATTGTAGGTATTCCATATCCCGGAAATTCCCTTTGGACAGTTTCCAATGTTGTAATAATCCCTTCTCGCTTCATCAGGATAGATTGCACGGAGCACACCGTTTTCTGTTTTAACATTTATTCCACAGAAGTTTACACACATCTTACAGGTGGATTTGAAATACTCTACCGATGTTTCAAGAGCGTTTTTCTCTTTTCTAAATGCTTCCGCAAAAAGGTCTACATTTATAACTGAAGCAGAAGCAAGAACCCCAGCGAGTTTTAAGAAATCACGCCTCGTTACCTTCTTCATCACATCACCTCCTTAATCATTCTCTCAATACGAGAGTTTAAAAATTCGTGCCAGAAAAATTATTTAAAAAAGTTAAACAAATGTTTCTTATCGGGAACATAGCGTTGCTTTTTGGAAACAAATTGACATTATTTTATTGTTGAAATAGACTTTATATCAAAATGAAGATAGTTTTCCCTGTGATATTTCTTTTGCTCTTCTCAGGATGTAAAATGAATGACACCCCCTTAGAGGTGGATCTTGAAAAGAAAGTCATACTCAACCCAGAAGAAGGGAATGAAAAAGACTTTAGGTTCGGAATAGCAACTATGCTTACCCCCTCACAGAATATCTACTACTACGCTGAACTAATAGAGTACATAGGCAGAAAGCTGAATATGCCAGCCTCCATGATTCAGCGCTCCACTTACTCTCAGATGAATGACCTCATAAAACTTGGAGGAGTGGATATTGCCTTTATATGCACAGGAGCATACATCAAACTCAAAAATGAAATTCCTGTAAGAATCCTTGCAGTTCCCGTAGTTGATGGAAAAAAAACATATAATTCTTTAATAATTGTCAGAAGAGATTCTAATATAAATTCATTTGAAGATCTGAAGGGAAAAAGTTTTGCGTTTGTAGATTCTTTATCGCTTACAGGAAAAATCTACCCCATTTATCGTGTTCTTAAATCAGGCTATCTCCCGGAAATGTTTTTTACAAAAACCATATTTTCAGGCTCCCACGACTCATCAATTGAGATGGTTGCTCAGGGAATTGTTGATGCCGCTGGTGTGGATAATATAATTTTCAAATATTACATAAAGGACCACCCTGAGATTGTGAAAGGGGTAAGAATTATTGAAGAATCACCTCCTTTCGGTATCCCTCCGGTTGTAATGAAAGCAGGGTATAAAAAACCGCTCTATCAAAAGGTAAGGGAAATCCTTATTAATATGCACACCGATAAAGAAGGAGCAAAAATTCTTGAAAAGCTGCACTTTGACAGATTTGAACCTCCCTCAATGCTCTCTTACAAAAATTCCGAGGAAATTTTTAAATTCGTGAGTGAAAGAGGATTTTGAAAGTGAAAAGAATGTTTAAAAAACTTCAGATAACTCGTGTCCCGCTCAGGTGGAAAATAATTGGCATCACCGCGGGAGTAGTTCTCCTGATGCGCCTTACCGAATACCTCTATGTGCACACAATAATGGTAAAGGAACTGGAAACTGAATTTTTGGCTCGCTTTTCTGGAATTATGAAACACATCTCATCCTCAATAACCAACCCGATGCTCACTGAAAACACATCCACCATTTCACATATATTAAAAGAAACAAAGAGTTCCGATCCAGATATCCTGTACATCTACTTGTTGAAGGACAGAAACAAAATTCTGTCGCACACATTTATAAAGGGATTTCCCATTGACCTGCTCAAACTCAGCGATGGAAACATTCGCTGGAAAACATACGAAGGAATGAACTACATCTCCTTCAAAGCAGATAAAAAGAAAATTTACCACATAAAGACAGCGCTCCCACTAAACAATGAAGCAGAACTTCATATGGGCTTTTCCACGGATTATATAAAAAGTGTAATAAATCAAATCAACTACATATTCTCAGCAATCACCCTCTTTCTTTTTATTATAGCAATAGGGATATCCACCTATCTCTCATCAAAAATAACAAAACCAATAAATGAAATCGTTTCAGCAACAAACTTAGTTGGTATAGGAGATTTCTCACAAAGAATTAACATAAATACAGGCGACGAACTTGAAACCCTTGGAACAAACTTCAACAGAATGGTAGAAAATCTTGAAAAGTCAAAAGCAGAACTTGAAAAGACATTTGAAAAACTCCTTCAAACTGAAAAGTTTACTGCCATTGGAACACTTTCCGCTGGACTTGCACACGAACTTAACAATCCTTTAAGCGGAATATACAACTTATTAAAAATACTTAAAACCAAGGAACTGCCAGAAGAGAAAAGGGAAGAGTATTTCAGGGTAATTTTTGAATCCTTAGACAGAGTTCAAAATATTGTAAGACGCCTTCTTGATTACACAAGAAAGGAGGATGATGGGCTTATAGAGAATATTAACATAAGAGATTTAATCAAGAACTCTCTTTTACTCATACCTTCAACCACTTCTGAAACCCTGTTACATTTTGTAGACCATTTACCTCCATCAGGAGGTATTGTATATGGAAATAAAGAGCAACTCCAGGAAGTTATAATGAACATCTTGTTGAACGCTCTATATGCGATAAAAGATAAACCAGACGGAAAAATTATCATAGAAGGAACCCTCAATAACGGGATGGTTCATATAACAATAACAGATAACGGAGACGGCATTCCAGCCACAATAAAACATCGCATATTTGACCCCTTCTTCACCACAAAACCAGCAGGTATGGGGACAGGACTGGGATTGCCTTTGAGCCTGAGGATAATTGAAAAACACGGGGGAGAGCTATATGTAGAGAGCATTGAGAATGTTGGCACCACAGTGAAAATCCTGCTCCCAGTTAAGGAGGAATAAAAATGAAAAAAATTCTGATAGCAGATGATGAAAAGTCCATGCTTCTCGCAATGACAACCGCTTTTGAAGAGGAGGGGTTCACGGTTTACAGTGCAGAGGATGGTTTGAAAGCACGTTCTCTCATTGAGGAAGAACAGTTTGACCTTATACTCCTTGACCTCAAACTTCCTCATCTTTCAGGAGAAGAAATTTTTAAGGAAATAATCAATAAAGACCCCTCAACAAAGGTTATTATAATCACTGCATACGGAAGTGTAGAAAACGCGGTGAATATGCTCAAAGCAGGAGCATATCACTATCTTACAAAGCCCTTTGATGTGGAAGAACTGAAAATTATTGCGAAAAGAGCCCTTGATCACCTTTCCCTTGAGAGAATGCTTAAAGAGGTAAAAATGGACACTGAAGCGCACAATTATTACGGAATAATAGGAATTTCCAGAAGAATAAGAAAGGTAGTAGAAACCATAGAATCTTTGAGGGATTCTCCAGCGAGTGTGCTTATAACAGGAGAAACAGGAACAGGCAAAGAACTGGTGGCAAAAGTAATTCACCGCACAAACACCATATATAAATGGGATTTCGTTGCTGTAAACTGCGGAGCAGTTCCTGAAAATCTCATTGAAAGCGAGTTGTTCGGATATGTAAAAGGAGCATTTACAGGGGCTGTATGCAACAAAAAAGGTAAAATTGAACTTGCAAACGGCGGAACCCTTTTTCTTGATGAAATAGGAGACCTTCCCCTCTTCTCTCAGGCAAAGCTTCTCAGGGTGCTGGAGGAAAAAATGGTGGAACCACTTGGAGGAACTACCAAAAGGAAAGTGGACTTCAGACTTATATGTGCAACCAACAGAGACCTTGAATCCATGGTAAGTAAAGGACTCTTCCGAAAAGACCTGTTTTATAGAATAAATGTAATCCACATAGAGATTCCTCCTCTAAGAGAACGAAAGGATGATATACCATTTCTTCTAAGCCATTTCATAAAAGAAAAGTGCATTGAATTGGGGCGGGATTTTCCTGAAATTGACCCGGTGGTAATGGACATCCTTACAGAACATAACTTCCCAGGAAATGTTCGGGAACTAAAAAACATCGTTGAACACATAATGGCATTTGGAAAAAACAGAATAGGAATTGAAAGCCTGCCATCTTACCTCAGAAATAAAAACTTCATACCCCACACTTCTGAAAGTTCACGGAAAGGAAAGTCCTTAAAGGAGATAGTGGAAGAATGCGAGAGAAAAACCGTCTGGAACGCCTATATAAGAGCAGGAAAAAAGGTGACAGATGCTTCACGAATGCTCGGTATATCACGAAAAACTTTCTGGAAGAAGGCAAAGAAATACGGAATATCCCTGATAAAAGAAGATAAGGAGGTATATGATCTGTGAGTAATGAAATATGCGGGATATTACTTGTAGGAGGCAAAGGAAGGAGGTTTGGCAGAAGTAAGCTTGATATTATACTTAACGGAAAAAAAATTCTCCTCGTTCTCCTTGGCGAGCTTTCCTCTGTGTGTGATGAGGTAATACTTGCTGGAAGAGCTGATATAAGAGTAGAAGGGTTTGATGTTAAGGCTGTCCCTGATGTGCTTGAAGATAGAGGACCTCTTGCGGGTTTAGTTTCTGGAATAAAAACCTATTCCTGTGAAAAATATATATTGTTCCCCTTTGATATGCCCTTTTTGAAAAGAA
>JBBIVP010000099.1:0-8035 GCA_037439705.1 bacterium | reverse complement strand
GGCGAAGCCCCTCAAAAACACTTACAGACTGCTAACGATGTATATGTACACTACATTAAAAATGCTTTTGGGAAACTCCTTCTTTTTTATTTCTTTAATGATTTTAAAATTAAGAGCCCTATTGAGATGGTAAGAAAAGCATCCGCAAGGTTATAAGATGGCCAGTGGTACCTGCCAAGGTGCATATCTATAAAGTCTGTGACCTCTCCTCTGAAAAATCTCTCACCCAAATTTCCGAGCGCGCTTCCCAGAATTATTGAAAATACAATTGTTTCAAAAAGCTGATCAATATTCTTTACCAGCAAATAAATTATTACGACGAGAGCAAGGATTGAAAAGACCGCGAGGAATGGCCTTACAGGATGTTTCTCAGTATTAAAAATTCCGAAGACAATCCCCTTATTTTTTACATGGACGATATTGAGAAATCCTGGTATAACTTTTGTCGTTTCAGTTCTTTCCACATTTTTTATTATTAAGAATTTTGTATAAAGGTCAGAAAAGAGGGTAACAGAAACAATCGCGCATACAAGTATGATTCTATTTTTTATTCCCTTCAAGTTTTTAAAACCCTTATGCACCTCTCACACACATCGGGTGGGTCAAAATTTCCTACCTCTTCGCTGTAGTTCCAGCACCTGGCACATTTTTTCCCCTTAGCCCTTTCAACCTTTATTTCAAAATCCTTTCCTTCTTCAACCTGGACCTTTGAAACGATGAAAAGGGTTGGGAGAAAGTCCCTGTATTTTTCAAGAAGTTTTCGCTCATCTCCTTTTGATTTTATAATAATTTCCGCTTCAAGAGAGCTCCTTATGAGTTTTGAGTTTCTTGCTATCTCTAAAGCTTTCAGAACGCGGTCTCTCATTTCAAGGAGTTTTTCATGTTCTCTTACAAACTCATCACTTACTTCAACCGGAATTCTTTCCGGAAAGTCCTCAAGAAACACGCTTTCTGATTTTTCTCCCGGGATGTATCCCCATGCTTCCTCGCAGGTGAAGGAAAGGATGGGAGATAGAATGATGAGCAATGTTCTTAGAATGTGATAAAAGGCAGTCTGCGATGACCTTCTTTCTTTTGAATTTGGAGCGAATGTGTAGAGCCTGTCCTTTAAGATGTCAAGATAAAATGCACTGAGTTCAACCGTGGCGAATCTGTAAATAGAATGGTAAACGCGATGAAATGTAAAATCATCGTATGCCTCTGATACCTTTGCAATGAGTTCATTCAATTTATAAAGGATGAATTTATCAATATCCGTGAGTTCATTGAGAGGAACAGAATGAAGCGCCGGATTGAAATCGTAAAGATTTCCGAGCAGGAACCTTATCGTATTCCTGATTTTTCTGTAAGCATCAACAAGTCCGTTCAGAATCTCCTGTGAAAGTTTCATATCCTCAGTGTAATCTTCCGCTGATGCCCACAATCTGATGATTTCTGCACCGTATTTCTCTATAATCTCATCCGGGCTTATCACATTTCCCAAGGATTTTGCCATCTTTCTCCCTTCCTTATCAACCACGAACCCGTGGGTCAGAACGATTCTGTACGGAGCCATCCCCCTTGTTGCCACTGCTGTTAAAAGGGAGGAATGAAACCATCCCCTGTGCTGGTCACTTCCTTCAAGATACATATCTGCTGGCCAGCTAAGAAGGGGATTTTCTTCAAGAACTGCTGAATGGCTCACTCCTGAATCAAACCAAACATCAAGGATGTTTTCTCCCTTTACAAGCTCTTCATTGCATTTAGGACATTTAGGATTCTCTTCAAGAATTTCCCTGACTGTCCTTTTGTGCCATCCTTCAATGCCTACGTTCTTCAGTATTTCTACACTCTTTTTAATCATCCTCATTTCCAGATATTCTTCCTCGCACTTCCTGCACTTCATGGAAGGAATGGGTATGCCCCATATCCTCTGTCTTGATATGCACCAGTCTGACCTTGTCTCCATCATTCCTTTTATTCTGTGCATACCCCATGGCGGAACCCACTTCACCTTTGAAATCTCCTCAAGAGCCCTTTTTCTCAAGGAATTTTTATCAACTGATATGAACCATTGCGGGGTTGTTCTAAAAATTACAGGGTTTTTACACCTCCAGCAATGAGGGTAGGAATGGACGATTTTTCCTTCTTTTACGAGGCTTCCATTTTTTTTCATGTGCTCAATAATTTTTGGATTTGCATCAAACAGGTTCATTCCGCCGAAGAATTCAACGCTGGAATCAAATATCCCGTTTTCATCCACAGGAGAATAGAGGTCAAGTCCGTATTGAATCCCTGTTTCACAGTCTTCCTTTCCATGTCCAGGGGCGGTATGAACGCATCCTGTTCCTTCATCAAGTGTAACATAATTTGCAAGAACGAAAAGCGACTCCCTCCTGTAAAAAGGATGAAACGCCTTCAGAAATTCAAGCTCTTTTCCATAAAATCTCTTCAATTCTGTGCCGGCAATGCCCGTTTCCTTTTCAAATTTTTGAATGAGTTCGGAAGCGAGGATAAAAATTTTTCCATCAATTTTTAAAGCTGAATACTCGTATTCAGGATGAAAGGCAATTGCAAGATTTGCAGGAAGTGTCCATGGGGTTGTCGTCCATATAATCACATAAACACGCTCTCCCTTAAACCCAATTTTTTCTTTTGATTCTTCTGTAAGTTCAAATTTTACATATATGGAAGGTGATGTCTTTTCTTCATATTCAACTTCCGCCTCTGCAAGAGCAGTTTTACAGTGTATGCACCATAAAACAGGTTTTAATCCCCTGTAAACATATCCTCCTTCAAAAATTTTTCCAAATTCTTCAAGAATTTTTCCCTCATAGGGATAGCTCATCGTTTTGTATGGATTCTCCCAGTCCCCGAAAACTCCAAGCCTTTTGAACTCTTCTTTCTGAACCGATATGTAATGCCCGGCGAAGTTCCTGCATTCCTTTATGAATGATATTTTGTCCTCTTTTAAGAACCTCCCCTTCTCTTCCTCCACTTTCAGTTCAATTGGAAGTCCATGACAATCCCATCCCGGGATAAAAACGCACCGGAAGTTTTTTAGGGTTTTGAACTTTATGATTATATCTTTCAGAATTTTGTTTAAGGCATGCCCCATGTGAATGTTCCCATTAGCGTATGGAGGACCATCGTGAAGGATGAAATTTTTTGAATTCTTCCTCTTTTCAAGCATTTTTTCGTATATTCTCATCTCCTCCCATTTCTTCAGAACTTTTGGCTCAAGACTTGGTAAATCCCCTTTCATAGAAAAATCTGTTTTTGGCAGATTTAGTGTCTCTTTGTAATCCTTACTCATTTCAGCAAAGTTCTTGCTATAACGAGTCTCTGAATCTCTGATGTCCCCTCTATTATCCTCATTGACCTTATGTCCCTCAAAAGCCTTTCAACAGGATAGTCTTTCATATATCCATATCCGCCGAAGATTTGAAGAGCCATATCCGCAATTCTCCATGCGGTCTCCGTAGCGAAGAGTTTGACCATTGATGCCTCAGAAGTCACATCCTCTCCCTTATCTCTTCTTAATGCCACACAATAAAGCATGCTTCTCATCGCAAGTATAGAGGTTGCCATATCTGAGAGCATCCACCTTATTCCCTGAAATTCGCATATAGGCTGACCGAATTGAACTCTTTCTTTTGAATACTTTATTGCCTCATCAAGGAGCCTGATTGATGCACCAACTGCTCTTGCTCCTATTCCGAGCCTTCCTTCAGCAAGCACACTCATTGCCACCTTAAATCCATCTCCTTCATTTCCTATAAGGTTTTCCGCAGGCACTTCACAATCTTCAAACACAAGTTCACCCTGCTTCACTATATCCGAACCCATTGTTTCATGCGTCCTCGCAATCCTGAACCCCTTCATTCCCTTCTCCACAATGAATGCTGAAAATCCTCCCCTTGCCCTTTTCTGCGGGTCAGTAACAGCAATTACCGTAGAAACATCTGCAATGTCCGCCCTTGTGATAAAATGCTTTGTTCCGTTAAGTATGTAAAAATCCCCTTTCCTTTCTGCCCTTGTCTTTATGCTCTGAGCATCGGAACCTGCCCCTGGCTCGGTCAGAGCAAATGCTGAAATTATCTCACCCGATGCCATTTTTGGAAGGTATTTTTTCTTCTGTTCTTCGCTTCCAAAATATAGAACACCGAGAGAACCAATTCCATTGTTTCCACTTATCAGTAGATTAAAAGCATCAAGGGTTTTGCCGAGTTCTTCCTGAACAATTATGTAACCAAGTATTCCGAGCCCCATTCCGCCGTATTCCTGAGGAATTGTGATGCCAAAGAATCCGAGGTCCCTAAACATTTTTACAATTTCAGGAGGAACTCTGTCACCGTCTTTTAATTTCTTTTCAAGGGGTATAAGCTCTTTTTGAACTATTCTCTGGGTTGTTTCCCTCAATAAGTTTAGTTCCTCAGGGAGTTCAAAAGGAATTTTGAAATCTATCATGCGGGTTTACTCCTCACCTCAACCATTGTTGTTGTCTTTCCTTCCTGGACAACTTCTCCCCTCTGATTTATAACCTTTTTTTCCCAGACTATTATTCCCCGGTCTCCCTTTGAGGTAAGTCTTTTTTCAATAACTTTGGTTTTCACATAAATTGTATCTCCAATATAAATTGGAGCCTTGAAGTTCCATTCCTTAATCCCGAGAAAAGCAACAGTTCTCATTGGCGGATAAAAACTTCCGAGACCGCTCATTATTGCAAGCCCTAAAAGACCGTGAGCAATTCTTTTTCCAAAAATTGTCTTTTTTCCAAACTCCTCATCTATGTGAAGGGGATTGAAGTCTCCCGATATACCTGCAAAGTTTACAATATCAGCCTCTGTGATTGTCCTTCCTCCTGAAGTCCACTCATCTCCTACTTCCACATCCTCATAATAAAGTCTCTCCATCTTTTTCTCCTTTAAAAATTTTTTAGATTTAACCTCAAAATGAAGCAATAATCAAGCCCTGTAATGTACAACACAAATCTTGAAGCATGAAGGGGGGAGGGCGTATAATTATTAAAAAGTGACAAAAGAGATTGAGAAGAAAAGGCACTTTATATTAACTTTCGTAGTAGGCTTCTTTTGTTTATTTCCCTGTATTAGCAAGGGAGAAGAAAAACCAACTTTTACCTATGTAAAATACTTTTCTGCTGGTGTAAGTATAAGCAGTATTTCAGGGATAGGGTTTTCTATCAGATACCATTCTCCCAATCCATGGCTTTATTCAGATAACAGGAGGACTAATTTATGGTGAAGACACCGACGGAGGTTGCGCTTATTCCACGGGAGTGGAAGTCCAATATGAAGTTTCAAAAGCAAAAGAATGGAGGTTTTATGTGACCGGAGGGCTGGTTTCTATGGAGCATTGATGAAGAGGACGACTCTACAGTGCGTTTTCATACGGGTATAGGGATGGGTGTAGAAACTGGATTCGGGTTTTCAATTGTTAAGCATATAAGTTTGGGATTTAACATCTTTCCGATGGCTTTATACACAGGAGAAGAAGTTACAACCATTTCTCCAGGAGCCTCAATTTATTTATATTATAACTGGTAAGGAAAAATTCCCGACCACCTCCCGGAAAAAAATTCCTCTTGACTTTTATTACTATTGTAATAACATTTTATTACTATAATAATAGGAGGTAAAAGATGGTTGAGAAAGAGAGAATTGAATTAGAGAACGCAAAACCCTTTTACTTTAAAAAACTCTTCAAGGTTCTTTTTTCCTACAATAAATTTGACACCTCCAACTGGATTGATATTCTTTCTGATATATATGGGGACAGAAAAACTTTTTTCCTTGAAAAAGAGCTGGATTACGGATTTTTTAAAGGTTCAGCCTTTACATACAGGGATATGCTGAAATTCATAAACAGAATGGGAAATGCCTTTAAAGAACTCGGAGTAAAGAAGGGAGATAGAATTGCCTTTATAACAATGAACAGAATTGAACTCGTATTTGCCTACTTTGCTGGAATGAAGATCGGCGCTGTTGTTGTTCCACTTAATGCCATGTATAAACCAAACGAAATAAAGTATGTGGTTGAGAACGCTGAAGCAGAGGTTCTTGTAACGGACAGACAGGTTTTCAATGCGAGCATAGAGGATATATCAAAATTTCCTTCCATAAAGAAGTGGGTAATGCTGACAAGGGAGGAGGTTCCAGAGGGATTTTATAGCCTGACTCAAATGATGTTAAATTCGAAGGAGGAACTTGAACCAGTTGAAAAGCATCCGGATGATATGGTTTCTATCCTTTATACCTCGGGGACCACGGGATATCCAAAGGGAGCAATTCTTCACGAAGAGGCAGTAGCAAGAACAATCAAGAGGACGGTTCTTTTGGGAGGATTATTTCCAACATTTAATCGGTTTCTTGGACTCTATGTTGTTCCACTGGCACATGTAATGGGTTATGTAATGATGATTGCCATGTGTTCAATGGGTCTTCCATGCATCTTTATGTCAAGATTTGAACCTGAATATGCCTTAAAAATAATGGAGAAATATGGAGTCAGGGTTTTCATAGGAGTTCCAGCAATGTACGCGATGCTCTCCATAACAGGTGCAAGAAATTATGACCTCTCCAAGATGAAGGTATGGGGTAGCGCTGCAGATGCATTGCCGAAGGAATACCTGGAGGAATTCAGAAAATATGGAGGAATAAGATTATTTGGCAGACAAGTAATTCCACCACTTTTCTTTGAAGGTTATGGACAGGTTGAAACCACAGGAATAACAGCCCTTTATGTCCATCCATTCTTCTTCAGAAAATGGAGGGAAAAGCCTCATGGATGCGTTGGAAAGCCAACAAGGCAGATGGAGGTAAAAATTGTTGATGAAAACTGGAATGAGGTAAAGGTAGGTGAACCCGGTGAGCTTATTGTTCGTGGGCCAAGGGTCATAAAGGCTTACTGGAAGGCTGATGAACTGAATAAGACTGCATTTAAAGATGGGTGGTTCAGGACAGGAGATATCATGCGGATGGATAAAAAGGGAAGGCTTTACTTTGTGGACAGGGAAAAGGATATGATAAAGGTCGGAGGTTATTCTGTATTCTCAAAAGAAGTAGAGGAAGAGATGATGGAAAATTCAGATATTGCTGAGGTGGCAGTAATAGGTGTAAAGGATAAGATAAAGGGGCAGAAACCAATCGCAATTGTGAGACTCAAGCCAGGATCAAAAGCAACAGAAGAAAAACTCCTTGAATGGGCTAAGAAGAACATTGCACCATATAAGGCACCGAGAAAGGTTATAATCGTTCAGGAGATGCCATACGGAGCAACAATGAAAATTGACAAAAAGCTCTTAAGAAAACAGTATGAAAACATTTTTCTTGAATAGTTTATAAAAGAATAGTAAAATTCAAATGAGGTGAAGAAGTGAAAAAAATTTTGTGCATTTTACTTTTTCTATTTTCCTGTGGTCCATCAAGGGAGTTAGCATACGAAAAGTATGAGAAAGAAAGAAAGGAAGCGCTTCTCAAGGAAGCCCTTCAATTTACAGCGAGATTTACATTTGTTGAGGATGCTTTAGAAGTTCGTGTTGGTGAAGAAAAATTAAAAGAGCCCTTTGAATTTCTGGTTCTTCCCGGGAACAAATATACTTTTTCCATAAAATTCAAAAAATCTTCATACACGGGTGAAATATATGTAAAGGAAGAAGGAGGAGATTACGGGAAGTACCCAGGATATGACATTCCGATTTCCAAGGAATTGAGGGAATATGTGGATAAAGAGGGAGAGGCATCTTTCTTTATTACCTCTCCTGATAGAAAGAGAAATATCCTCCAGATTGTGATAAAAAAGGGAAATTAATTTCAGAATTCTATGAGGGTTCTGAAAAAGTGGGCTTTTTTGTAGATTTTTTTGAAGGAATTTTTGATTTTCTTGACATAAGAAAAAATTAAAATTTTTGCTTGACTTTTGTTTTCTCTCTTTTATAATTTTAATGTATGAGAAAGAGGGATAGAAATTTTCTAAAGAGTTCTCTCTCTCTAAATATATTTTCTTTAATTTTAGATTTTTCTGGAAATTTGTCTTA
>JBBIVP010000098.1:0-8037 GCA_037439705.1 bacterium | reverse complement strand
ATCACGACGAATAAGGCTTACCCCAAACGACACTAACCCCTACGCCAAAACTGCCCCTCCAAAAAGAAGTGTTATTAAAGCCTTCTTCAAAATGAAATGCCTCCGCTGATAAGGGAGATTATGCTTGAGAAAATTCCGTGAAATATTGCGTTTATCTCACAATTGCTTTGAGGAACATGCCACGATGTTTCTACGCAGTTTATTGAGTTATAAGGGGCGGAAAGGTTTGAAAGGTTTACCTTCAAAGCACCTCCCAATGTCGGGTCTTTAAGGTAAATATATGGTAAACTTATAGAAACTCCGTCAGGAAAAAGTGGATTTATATTTACATTGTCTCCAAGTGGATAACTGTTTTCAAAATGTTTTGAATCATGAAGTGGGACATCCTTTTTACATACCAATGGAATCCCTATTCCAAGGTCCTCAAGCAGGCTTTTATCAGGAAGGTCAGGATAAAATTGAGGCGGAACCGTTTTTGTCCCGCATTCCCACTCAAGCCAGAATGTATCAGCAGATGTTACATCCGCGGGATAGGAGATATTATATTTTGTCCATACGGGAAGGATTCCCCTTATTGAAAACTTTCCGTTCTTTGCAGATTCAAAAAGGGTTGCCGGAGAAATCTGAACTACATCCGGAATAATTGCAGTTAATACCCCCCAGATGAGTTCATAGGATACTGTTCCCGGGGTGAGGAAGGTTTTTATGGTATCTATAATTGAGCTTTGCTCTTCTCCTATCTGGACAAAGGTAAGAACATAATCAATAATGTTTAGAAGTATTCCTGAATCTATAAGGGTCTGGAAAAGAACAGCAATTATAGGGGCTATCTCACCAGCCCAACTTGCGTATTCGCCGGGGGTGGTAAAGGACTTTTTAAGATGGTCTATTGATTCTAAGAGCTCTTTTGATATCTTTATCAAAACGCACACATTCCTTCCAGCAGATACTCCCTCACACTTTTTTGGGGTTTGAGCAGGCTGAAGTTTATTGTTGAATCTAAAAATTATCGTATCAGGTTGATCCTTGTGTACTGTAAGAATTGTATCATCTTCATAACTCTTGCTCAAAAGGTGATTTATTGAATTGAGTTCGCTATCAAAGGCATTTATAATTCTTTCTCTTGATGATAAAAGATAACCTTCCATCCCATTGTATCCGAGAAAGTTGGAATTTGCGTTAAGAACAGAAGCAAGAAGCCTCAGAAATCCATTCAAGGGATCCTCGCTCATAACAGATAGAATTCCGGAGTTAAAAAGAAAACTTGCAAGGTCAAAAATGTTTATGTTCAGGTCTATTGTATATAAAATCTCGGAGAAACCGACAACTCCTGAATAAAGGGCTTCAAGAAAATAAACCTCTCCGATATTGAACCTTCCTCCGAAATCAAGGTCAACCACGGGAACCCCGCCAAAAGACAATTTTAAGGGCAAAGATTCAACTGAAAACTCAAAAGACGAATCCTTTTCAATTTCATCAAAGCATATTCCATCCGTGCAATCAAGGTGGTTTCTTAAGGTTGAAATGAGGGCATTTTCAAGGAAGTTCCTTATAAGTGATGATATTCCTCCTTGAGTTTGCTGACCGCCGAGAAGGGAAAGGATGGAAGATATAAGGTCAAGGGATTCCTGAATCTCCGAAATTTTTGCAAATGTGTCTGAAATTATCAAACCGAATTTAGCAGGAGAGTAGTTCTTATCAAGTTTGAGCACTTCTTCATAGTAAAGCCTTGCCATATTATAGTCAGCATTTTTCAGTGCAGACTCCGCTGATGACATTTTTTCTTTTATTTTTACATCTATTGGTTCTGTAGCACATCCAACCAGAAGAAAAAGCAAAAAAACTTTTTTCTTCATTTCTCCTCCTTTTTTTTAAAATTTTATACTCCACAATTTGAAGTTTCAAGAATTTTCTGTGGGGTCTGGGTCAGGACTTGGCTTTTGATTTGTCTTCGGTGTAGGGTCAGGTTTTGAATTTTGACTTCCACAATCCTTTTTTCTAAATTTTCGTTAATTTTTATTGAGGTTGATTTTTTTCAATTTCCTGACTTTTGAAAATTTTCCGGTTATAATTTCATTATGTGGTTGGCATTTCTCATAGCAGGAGCAATTGGTTTAAGCTGGGCTTTCCTACCATTTAATTCCGCGCTTATGTTTACCATTCTCGGAATAATTCTGGGAGGAATAAGTTTATTTCTTGGATGGAGGATGGATAAAGAGGTGAAGGAAGGGTTTAAAAGGCTTGAAAAGATAACAGAAGATGGGGGAAAGAGACTTCAGAGAATAATAGCAGAAGGAAGGGGGGAGACAAGGGAGTTTTTCAAAGAGACTGCGAGAATCCTTGCAAAGATGGATGAGAGGAGTGAGGAAGGGAGGAAGGAAACGAGGGAACTTTTCAGGGAGATAGCGAGAATTCTTGAAAAGATGGAGGAAAGGGCTGAAGGAAGACATAGGGAACTGATCAGATAAAAAATTGGAGCGAAGCGACGGAGCTATTTTGTTTTCTCAAAGAATCTTACCTCTATCAATTTTTTCAGGGCAGAAAAGCCATCCTTTATCTTTATCTTTTTACCAGCCTTTCTCGGAAAGTAAGAAATGGGAAGTTCGTGGATTTTTATACCCCTTTTCAAAAGCTTTGCTGTTATTTCAGGCTCTATGTCAAATCTTTTGCTTTTTAAATCAAGATTTTTAAGAATATCGGTTTTTACAAGTTTGTAACATGTTTCCATGTCTGTTATTTTTGAACGAAAAAGGAGGTTCGTCATAAATGTTAAAAAAAGATTACCCATTAAAAACAGAAAGGAACCCTTTTTTGAAGAAATAAATCTTGAACCATAAACTGCATCTGCTTTCTTCTCCACGGCATAATTTAAAAGCAACTCTATTTCCTCAGGAGAATACTCAAGGTCTGCATCCTGAATAATAACAAACTCTGAATTGGCATGTTCAATTCCTCTTCTGATACTTTCCCCCTTTCCCATATTTTTCTCATTTCTTAAAAGTTTAAAAAATTTTTGAGGATAACTCATAATAAACTCGTATGTTCCATTATCTGAACCATCATCAACAATAATAACCTCCCATTGATTATTGAGGGCGAGTAATTTTACCCTTTCAATAACTACTGGAATTGTATCCCTTTCATTGTAAACAGGCATTATAACCGTAAGAAGGCTCATTTTCTTTCAGAAATCATTTTCTCCAGATTTTTTCTCGCAAGTTCTATTTCCTTTTTTCTCTTCACAATCTCTGTTTCAACTTTTTTTATTCTTCTCAAAAGGTCTTTTAAATCCTTATTCAAAACTCTCTTTGAATAAAATTCCTCTTTCAGACTCAGGTTTTTTAGGGGGTCAAAAACATCCATATCCTTAAAATCTATTTTCAGCCCTGAAAGTTTCTTAACAGCAGTCTCAATCTCTTCCTTCTTTATTTCTTTTAAACCCTTCCCTTCCTTTATCAATTTCATCACAAGAGAGCCTGTTATCCTGTGTGCCATCCTGAAAGGAATTTTATACTTTATGGATAGAACCTCAGCAAGGTCAATTGCTCCCACAAAGTATTTTGAAATTGCTTCCTCTACTCTTTTTCGGTTTAAAACCACAGAAGAAACAAATTTTTCTGCAACAGAAATGGAGGAAAGCACCAAATCTGAAAGCCTCCACCACAAAGTCTTCAATTCCTGGAAATCCTGATTGTATCCCGAGATTTTCCCAGCAATTATATTCCCCATACATTCAAAAATTGAAAGGACCTCGTTTGTCCTTGCCCTCAAAAGCTCCATGGGAGAAGCATTTTTTTTCTGGGGCATGGCTGAACTTGTATCCGTGAGACTATCCGGAAGCTCAATGAGTTCATAACCCATGGAGGAAAAATAGATTATATCTGAAGCCAGCCTTGAAAGAACTATCATAACTTCAAGCATTGGAAAAGAGGCATAAAGAAAAAAATCCCTTGAGGATACAGCATCAATTGCATTTCTTATAACACCCCTGAAACCAAGGATTTTTGCGGTCCACTCCCTGTCAAGGGGAACCCCTGTCCCAGCAACCGCACAGGCTCCCATTGGCGAAAGGTTTAATTCATCAAAAAAAGGTATCCCTGTTTCAAGGGCTCTCAAAACTGGATAGGCATGGGAAAGAAGATAATATCCGAATGTCGTTATCTGAGCTGGCTGAGAATGGGTAAATGCTATGAAGGGTGAATTCAGATTTTCACCAGCCCTTCTTAAAAGGGTTTTTAAGAGAGAAATGGAAAGTTCAAAAAATTTCAAAAGTTTTTCCCTCGTAAAAATCCTTGTGTCAGCAACTACATGGTCATTCCTGCTCTTTCCGAGATTTATATAGCCTCCTTTTTCCATTCCAGTTTTTTTTATGATGTAATTTTCAATGGCGGGATGAATGTCATAAAACTCTGGAGAATCTACAAAAGAAGAGGTTTCTATTTTCCTCCTCAATTCTTTGTCCCTTCTTGCTGATTCTATGTTTTTAAGGATTTCCTTGAGAACGGAAGAATCAATAACTCCAGCCTTTTCAAGGGTCAGAACATGGGCTGAAAGGACATCTAACTCAATCTCAAAAAGATCTTTATCCTCCTTCAAGGATGAAAGATAAGAAGAAATTTCCCTGTCCTGCCCTTCCTTCAACCTTCCTATTAACAGTTTTCTTCCCCTCAACGCTTCTTTTTCTCCTTCTTTTCACCAAATACATAATACGCAAAAGGAGTTGCTATTGAAATGGAGGAATAGGTTCCGAAAACAAAACCAATCAGGAGAACAAAAGCAAAATCGTGAATGACCCCTCCTCCAAGAAGTAAAAGTGCCAGAACAGCAAGAAGGGTGGTTCCAACTGTGAGAAGGGTCCTTGAAAGCGTTTTATTTATTGACATATCAATTATCTCCTTTTCGGGTTTTCCCTTTTCCTTTCTTCTCATTTCCCTTATTCTGTCCGATATAATGATTGTATCATTCACAGAATATCCTACAATCGTTAATAGTGCAGCAAGTATTGTAAGGTCCACAGGCTTTTCAAAAATTGAAATAGCTCCCAACGAAATAATCACATCGTGTATGAGGGCTATTATAGCTCCTCCCCCGAATCTGAACTCAAACCTCAATGTGATATAAATGAGCATTGCTATCACAGCAGAAATGACTGATAGTGTTCCCTTCCTTCTAAGATCCTTTCCGACCTTTGGTCCCACCATTTCAACCCTTCTTATCTCAAAAGAACCGCTTCCAAAAGTTTTCTCAAGGTTTTCCATTACCTCATTCCGGAACTCCTCAACCTTTTCCGATGGGACTTCGGATTTTATAATAAATTCTCCCTTTCCCTCAAAGTTCTGGATGTACAATGGAAAACTAACCTCCTTGAGAACCTTTCGGACATCTGAAATCCCTATTTCCTTTTCTGTCCTTACCTGAAGTAAAGCACCCCCACTGAAGTCAAGACCGTATCTCAATCCCTTTATTCCAAGTGAAATAATGGAGATTAAGATAAAAAGAATGGAGATGCCTATAAAGTACGGAAATTTATCCGTCCATTTTATATCCACATCCGGCGAAACAATTTGTATCATCTTCATACGCTTATCTCCTTTAATCCAACTTTTGTAAGAAGGTAGTCATTAATTACATGGGTAACAAAAACTGCGGTGAAAAAACTCACAATTATTCCCACCGTTAGAGTTACCGCAAATCCCTTTATAGGTCCTGTTCCGAACTGAAAAAGTATTGCAGCAGAAACCACTGTTGTAACATTTGAGTCAAATATCGCTGAAAATGCCCTTTCATATCCTGCCTCCACTGCTGCCCTCATTGTCTTTCCACTTCTCAACTCCTCCCTTATCCTTTCTATTATGAGAACATTTGCATCCACTGCCATTCCAAGGGTAAGAAGAAGCCCGGCTATTCCGGGAAGAGTAAGGGTCGCCTCAAAAAGGCTCATTATGGCAATTATCAAAATTAAATTTAAAAGAAGAGCAAGGTCAGCAATCAGTCCTGAAAGTTTGTAATAAAATACCATAAAAATAATAACTGCTATTCCTCCAATAATTATCGCAATCATTCCTTTTCTTATAGAGTCAGCCCCCAAGGATGGACCAACTGTCCTTTCCTCTGCTATTTCAATCGGTGCTGGCAAACTTCCTGCCCTCAATGTAATCGCGAGGTCATGCGCTTCTTCGGATGTAAACCTTCCCTCAATTATTGCCTTTCCACCGGGTATTCTCGTCTTTATCCTCGGTGCTGACTTCACCCTTCCATCAAGAATTATTGCCAATCTTCTGCCAACATTCTCTCCTGTTATTTCTTCAAATATCTTCGCTCCTACGGAGTTAAAAGAAAGGGCAACATATGGCTGACCGAACTGGGTATCAAATCTAACCCTTGCATCATCTATGGTATCCCCTTTCAAAAGGGTTTCTGCTTTTAAAAGATATGTCCTGTAGGTTCTTGTCCCTGTCTCAGGATGATATATATCTTCAATAAGAATTTCATCCCCTTCTGGAATCTGGTTTTTTATTGATTCAATAAATTTTGAAAGTTTTGTAAAACTTCCGGACCTCAAAAACGGACTCTGGATTATCCTGCCCTTTTCATCCTGAACTTCCTCATACTGAATTGTTATCCCTTCTGGAAGTTTATCCGCAAGGGTTTCAATGAAATTATTTCCGTCGTCAACAAGTTTGAACTCAAGTAGACCTGTTCTCTTTATCAAAGCCTTAGCCCTTTCAGGCTCTTTTATTCCAGGAAGCTGAACGAGCACCATGTCACCACCATATTTCACAACTGTTGGCTCAACCACTCCAAACTGGTCAATACGATTTTTTATCGTTTCAAGAGCCTGTTCCAGTGCCTTTGCTTTTATATCCGTCTTTTCGGATAGTGGTAATTCAACGGTTAGCCTGAGAATTCCATCTGAGGTAGAAGAAGATGAAATTTTCAGAAGAGAATGAACCTGCCTTGCTACATCAGATATAATTTCAACATCAGAATCAGAAGGAACAATGAGCTCTAAAGACTCTTCGGTAGCTTTAATATCCTTCACCTCTATTTTTTCCTCCTCTAACTTTGAAGCAATGGATTTTCCGAGTCTCTCATACACTTCTTTCAGAACCTTATCCGTTTGAACCTGAATGGCGAAATGCGTTCCACCCTTTAAGTCCAGTCCAAGCCTTATTTTCTTTTTGAGAAAAAGAAACTTTATCTCAGGGGGAATTTCACCCACAAAATTAGGAATCGCTATGTATGTTCCAATAATAACAACTGCTATTATGAGCCAGAACTTCCATACAATCCCTTTCATTTTTTCTCCTCCTTTTTCTCTTCCGTTGAGTATCCTTCAATGTGAGATTTAGCAATTTTAATTTTCACTTCCTTATCAATTTCAAGAAGAACTGTTCTGTCCGAGATGCCGATGACCTTTCCATAAATTCCTGAAGATGTAATCACCTCATCTCCCTTCTTCAATTTGCTCAAAAATTCACGGTGTGACTTAATCCTTTTCTGCTGGGGTCTGATAAGAAGAAAATAAAAAATTAAAAAGAAAAAAACAAGAGGAATGAGAAGTTGACCAACACCACCCGCAGCTGAAGTCTGACCTATCATATTAATCAGAAACGCTTCCTTCATCTTTTTCCTCCTCAAATGGATACTTTTCAAAAAACCTTTTCATAAATTCTCCAAACCTTTTCTTAACAATAGCCTTTCTGATTTTTTTCATCAAGGAAAAATAAAAATAAAGGTTGTGAAGGGTGTTTAACCTCATTGAAAGGAGTTCATTGTGGTGAAAGAGGTATCTCATGAAAGCCCTTGAAAAATTCCTGCAGGCATAGCACCTGCATTTTGGATCAACAGGCAAACAATCCTTTTCATACCTCGCACTCTTTATCAATATCTTCCCATCCCAGGTATAAAGGGTTCCATTCCTTGCATTTCTCGTTGGAATCACGCAATCAAAAATGTCAATTCCCATGGACACCGCCATAACTATTTCCTGAGGTTTTCCAACCCCCATAAGATATCTCGGGTTTTTATCTGGAA
>JBBIVP010000097.1:0-8076 GCA_037439705.1 bacterium | reverse complement strand
ATAAAAAAAGACGCAGAATATAATCCCTCTCCTTCTTTTAATTCAAGGAGTTCCATGGGAATTGTTTCGTACCTGCTTTCCCTTTCGTAGAGATAAAAAACTTCAATTGAAAAGTATTGAGGAGGAGCCTTTCCCAGAAAAACTGTAGCATACAGGTTTATTTTCTCTCCTTCAACAAGATTTCTTCCCTCCCAGTCTGCTCTTAATGACCTTATTTCAACAGAATTCCAGAACTCAAGAATCTTTTTTCTTTCCTCTTCAAATTCTTTTAAAAGGCTGTAGTCATTTTTTGAAATTCTTTCGTATTCCCTCCACGATGGAAGATAAAATTTTCTGAGATATTCCATAAGCACTGAGTTCATGTTAAAGCGAGAACAGATAGAAAAAATGGATTCCTTCATCATTTTCGTCCACTCAACGGGGATACCGTTTTTATCCCTTTTGTAATATAAATCCGTTATTTCTTCCTCAAGAAGCCTGTATATCTGAGTCGCTTCTGCAGATTCTCTAAATTCTGGATTGCTGTGGAGTTTTCCTTCAGTAATAGCCCATCCGTTTTTTCCGTTGTACCCTTCAATCCACCATCCCTCAAGTGTACTTAGGTGTAAAACTCCGTTCATTCCTGCTTTCATTCCCGATGTGCCGGATGCCTCCATCTCCGGCTCGGGTGTATTGAGCCATACATCAGAACCCCAGAGAAGATGCCTTGCCACACTCATATCATAGTTTTCAATAAAGAAAACACGGTATTCCAGATTTTCATCGTTTATAAATGAAATGATTTCCTTTATCATATTCTGTCCCCTTTCATCGGCGGGATGGGCTTTTCCTGCAAATATAAGCTGAATGGGTTTATTTTCGTCTTTGAGTATTTTTTTCAATCTCTCTTTATTTTTGAGGATGAGCGTGGGCCTTTTGTAAGGAGCAAACCTTCTTGCAAATGTTATTGTAAGATAATCAGGATTAAGAGCCCCTGTCAGTCTCTCGATCGTGATATATGAGAAGCCTATTTCAGCGTACTGACGGGACAATTTTTTTTTCAAAAAATTCATCAATCTTTTTTTGTTTTCCATATGTGCCTGCCAGATTTCTTCCTCCGGAATTTTTTTCAGGTTTTCCCACACTTCCTTTTTTTCAGGAAATACCCTCCATTCTTTTCCAAGATAACGATTAAAGAGCTTAGTAAATGGTTCACTCACCCAGGAAATGTGTACTCCGTTTGTCACATGGTCTATTGGAATTTCTGAAAGGTATCTATCAGGAAAAAGAGGACGCCACATCCTTCTTGAGACATCCCTGTGTTGAAGGGAAACTGCATTTACAAAGTTTGAAAACCTTATCGCTAAGGCTGGTAACCAGAAAAGGTCCTTCTTTTCGCACAACCCGTATTTTATGAATTCATCAAAGGAAATTCCAAGTGACTCTATTTCTTTCCTCAAATATTTCTCAATCATTTCAATAGGATAATGCTCGTTTCCCTCTATGACAGGTGTATGGGTTGTAAAAACCGTTGAATTTTTTATTATTGCCATTGCTGAGGTAAAAGAAAATCCCTTTTCCTTCATAAGAGTCTGAAGCCTGCTGAGTATGAGAAATGCTGAATGTCCCTCGTTCAAATGATAAATTGTTGGATGAACCTCAAGGGCTTTGAGAGCCTTTATTCCTCCGAATCCGAGCAGGATTTCCTGTTGAATCCTTTTATCTTTGTCTGCGACATACAGTTCATGAGTGATACTCCTCAGGTCTTCAGGATTTTCCTCTATGTCGGTATCAAGAAGGATTGCTTTCGTTATTCCCACATCCACTGTCCATACCTTTGCTTTGAGGGGTCTATCCAGAATTTTCACCTCCACATAAAGGGAATTGCCATTTTTATCCCTTGCTTCTTTTACAGGGGTGTAGTAATTTTCAAATTCTACAAAGAATTCTTCCTGATTTCCTGTTGAATCAATTTTCTGGGTAAAATACCCGTATTTATATAAAAGCCCAACTCCTATTAGGGGGACACCCATATCCGATGCGCTTT
Source organism: bacterium (assembly GCA_037439705.1). Taxonomy (GTDB): domain Bacteria; phylum JBBIVP01; class JBBIVP01; order JBBIVP01; family JBBIVP01; genus JBBIVP01. The sequence continues at coordinate 6,050 of JBBIVP010000097.1, read as the reverse complement.
TTAAAATGTCTCCGGCCAAGATTCCCAGTCCACCAGCATATATGGGAAAGGACTCATGAAGTCCAAATTCCATGCAGAAGTAGGCTATACTCCCCCTTTTTTCAAGATCAAATTCTGAATTTGAAAACCTCCTCCTGAAGTTTTTATAATCTTCAAATTTCCTCCACACCCTTACAAGTACATCAAGGAAACCGGTATCATTGGAGAGGGCTTCAACTTTTTCCTTTGGAAGGATATAGAGAAGTTTAACCGGATTGTGCCCGCATTCAGTGAAGATGTAGGGGTCAATTCTGTAAAAAAGGTTTAATGCCTCATAATCCCAGCTCCACCACAGATTGTAGGCGATTTCAAAGAGTTTCTTAAGGTTTTCCGGATAGCTCGGATATACAAAAATTTTTTTTAAGGTCATTCTCCTTCAATCATCTTTTCAAGGTCCGTAAGCACATGCATGAAATATATGTAGGCATCTTCCGGTCTCTCATAGGGCGAGAAGTATTTGTGAACATCTCCATCTGCAAAGTATTTTATACACATGTAATAATAAAGGTCTGATGAAGAAAGTTTTCTTGCCAGCTCCATGAGTTCCATTTTCCTCTTTTCCTTTACTTTTTTCAATATCTCAAAGTATGTTTTCATTGCATTCCACTGAAGGGGATTTGAAAGCCATGCGGACAGGTCTCTTTCTGTATCGGCCCATGATACAGGAAATGGAACAGATAGAACTTCGGGTTCGTAATTCAGGGTTTCAAGAACATCGGATGGACATGAAAACGAAATGTGTTTATATTTTAAAAGATATTCTGGAAGTTTTTTCATGAAATCAAAAATTCCTGTTTCCTTCCATTGATGTTCTCCAAAGGTTTCATAATCCAGGTAGAGGACCAGATAAAGGTTTTTTCCCTCCCTTTCGGAAAGAGAAAGGTCAGCAACCCATCTTGCAAATTTTTCTGCGGTTAATGGATAGTCTGACCAGTTTCTGTCCGAAAACCTGAATGCTATATCATCAGAAAGTCTGTAATGTCTGAAGAGGAGGATATGTTCGTAGTTGTGGCTCCTCCTGACATAAAGTGGACTTGTATCTTTAAGAATTTTTTCTGTTCCCTCAAGAAGGATGACGCGGAAGTTAGGGTTTTCTGCCACAAGGTCCGATACCCTGTTGCTGTAAACGAGTTCTGTATTTCTGAAGGTCTTTGGATGAACGCCAAATTCCCTCTTTAACATGGTTGAATGAAGGTTTACCTGATGGATGAATTCTTCCTCATCAAAAAGGCAGGCGAGAGAATGGTAATAGGTTTCTCCTATAAACTCCGCCCCTCCCTGTCTTGCAATCTCCTTGAAGCTTTCCATAACATCGGGTCGATAGAGATAAGCCTGCTCAACAAATGTCCCTGTTATGCTGAACGAGATTTTGAAAGTTCCTTCATATTTTTTTAGATGATTTAACAGAAGTTCATTCATTGGAAGATAACATTTTTCAGAGGCCCTCTCGAAAATTCTTTCGTTCAGTTCGTTATCAAAATAGTTCAGATTTTTTCCTATTTCAAACAGTCTGTAATGTTTAAGTCTGAAGGGCTGATGGACATGAAAACAGAAGATTACATACAGCATTAGGAAGTAATAAGTTCAGAATAAACTGCTATAAGTCTTTCCACCTGATCCTCCCATCTGAGAGAGGATGCCTCTTCCATACTTCTTTTTGAGATCTCCTCCAGTTTTTGAGGATTATTTATCAGGTCAACGATGATGTCTGCCATCTTTTCAATGTCCCAGAAATCAACCTTGAATGTGGACCGGGTTATTTCTGCTACCCCTGAATTTTTTGCAACGATAGCTACAGTTCCCATGCTCATCGCTTCCAAGGCTGCTATACCGAAGGGTTCTGAAACAGAGGACATAACAAATATGTCTGCGGACGCAAATAACTCCGCCACCTCATTTCTGCTCAAAAATCCGCTGAAAAGAAATTTGGTCCCGAGACCCCATGAAGCAACCCTTTCCATTACCATTCTTTCCATATCTCCCCTTCCAGCCATTATGAACCGGACATTCTTTGTTCTTTCAAGAACCCTGTGGGCAATCTCTATGAAATAATCCGGGCCTTTTTGAAGGGTTATCCTTCCAACGAACACAACGGTGGGTTCTTTGAACAGCCTCTTTTTTTCCTTTACCTTCTCAATTATAAAGGCGTTGTGGACAACCCTTATTTTTGATGGGTCAACCAGATATTTTTCCGCAATCTCTCTTGCTGTATAATTTGATACCGAAACAACCCTGTCTGCCTCCTGCAGACCAAGGTATTCTATATCATGGATTCTTCTTTCACCGGGACCTCCTGCTCTGTCAAACTCCGTTGCATGAATGTGAGCGACAAGGGGTTTTCGGGAGATTTTTTTAATTACTATACCGGCAGGATAGGCAAGCCAGTCATGGGCGTGAATTATGTCAAAATCAAGATGCCTTGCAATTTCAATTGCTGAGATCGTCCATTCCCTTACATCGTCAAATAGCCACCCGTCGTGAAGGATCTGAAGGAGGTCATTGAGAATTTTATCATCAAAAACTCGTTCTTTACCCAGCAATTCTCTCATTATCAATCTTCTATTTTTATATGCAGAGGGAATCTCCTCAATCCACCTGAGAGTCTTTCTTTTAAATTCCTCATGAATTATTTCCCCTTTTGGAGATGCCACCGGAAGCAGATCAGCATCCTCTTCCTTTCTCAACGGAAAATAAAGGTTTTCTCTTATCGGCAGAATGAGGTCAACCTCAACGCCCTTTTTAAGAAGAGCCTTTACAATTCCATAGCATGCCAAACTCAACCCGCCTGTTATCTTCGGCGGAAACTCCCAGGTAAGTGTTAAAATTCTCATTTCCTTTCAATTTTTTCAATCATTTTTTCTACCAGAAGAATTCCTGCTACAGACCAGCACTGCGCGGGTGCACCCTTTGGAAGGTTTTGTTCTCCACCGTCGTATAATTCCGGAACAGATGCCATCTTGCCGTTTTCTATTTCATCCCTCAACCTCAAAACCAGATGGTTCAGCTCGGAAAGAAAGAGTCTTTTGTTTCTCCTGTAGAGCTTGGTTGCCACAAGAGCCATGGGATAAATCAGCCATACCCACACAGTTCCCTGATGATATGCAAGGTCCCTCATCCTCTGGTCTCCAATATAAACGCTTCTGAAGGATGGGTCGTCGGGTGAAAGGCTTCTCAATCCATAAGGGGTAAGGAGTTTTTCCTTTGCAGTTCTGTAACCCTTTTCAATCTGTGCCAGTGTATATGGAGTTTCTGGAAGGGAAAGAGCGATTATGTAATTTGGTCTTATTTCCAGCACGGGAACTCCATTTTCAATTCTATCTGCGAATCCTTCTTCTGCCCAGAACCTTTTCATTCCTTTTCTCACAAGTGGAAGGAGTTTTTTAATTTCCTTTGATAAAGAATCTTCCTTAAAACGGATATAACCCTTCAACAGATTGAACCACAGGGCATTTATTTCAATCGGTTTGCCATATCTTGGTGTGACTGGCTCTCCAAAGACCTTTGCATCCATCCAGGTTAATGCGAGATTTGTTCCCTTATGAATCTCAATGAGACCATCTTCAGGATCCACATAGAAAGGAAGGGGCGGGTCTTTAAGAAATTTTTTTATAATTTCAGATATTGCGTGCAAAAAATCTTCCTTCTCTTTTTTATCAAAAATATCTATGAACTCCAGCACCCTTATCCCGAACCAGAGGGCAGGGTCTATCGCTTCATAACTTTCCTTCCCATCACCTGAGAAGTTGGGAACAAGTCCATCCTTCATCTCTTCTTTCTTCTTTTTCAGAATCCTTTTGATGAGTTCTTTTCCATTATTCAGGAATTGGAGTGCAAGAAGGGAAATAAGTGTATCCCTTCCCCATGCGCAGAACCATGGAAATCCAGCTATCAGGTCATCATCAGATATGAAGTCTTCCATGGCAAGTTTCAGAATTTCAATGTACTCTTCTCTTTTGAAGAGCGGTCTATCAAAAGAAAGATGGATGTTGAATTCCTGCTTTTCCGGATGTCCGTATGGAAGAGGATATTTTTCATACCTTCTTATTGTTTCACCTATTTTCCTTTCAATTTCTTCATCTTCATCGCTGAAAGCAACGAAGGTTTCCTCTTCCGGATTTAATTCTACATCAATTGTATAAGGAGAGAGCAAATCCTCCACACAGTCATAACCCCTCATCATTTCAGCAGGATATGTAACATTTCTGTATATAACAGGAGATTTTGAGATATTACCTTTTTGAGAAAAAAGAAAAACCTTTATTCCATTATGTTCAATAAAAGCCTTTTCTCCATCAATATCAGCAGAGTACTCGTGTGAATCCCAGTAGCCCGGAAGATGAAGGGAATGATGGTCTCTTATGGTAAATTTTGGTCTGAGAAAAAGGTTTATTCTTTTTTTTCCCATATTTTTGTATTGAACCACAGTAAGGTTTTCATTTTCATGCATTTTAACGGTTTTTAAAATGATTATTTCCTCATCCGGTGGATGGGTTGAATATACAAATGCGGAAAAGGGACGAAGAAAATGAAAGATAAGGTGTTTGTATCCATCTGGATAAATTACTCCTGGATAATGGTTACTGTCAAGGTAAAATGATTTATCTTCAAAGGAAATTTTTTCTTCAATTGAACCAACAAGGTGTATCCTTTTCATGCCCTCAAAAGAAGCGATAAGAATTCCGTGATACTTTCTATAATTTAAAAGGTTTTCAGGACCGATTGCATATCCTCCCTTTCTATTTGTTAATATCCATTCTCTTTCTCTTATCATTTTCCACCTCCTGTGGAGTAATTATAAAGAAAAAAATAATAATTGCAACGAAAATTGTAGAAGAACATAGACATTGTTACCAGGGGGAAAGGGGATAATAATAAGTAGAGGGTGGAGGGTGAAGAGTGGAGAGTAAGAGAGTGACGTTGGATAAAATTGGATAAAAAGGTTCTATTTTGGTGATAAAAAAATTCTCGGAAGAAGACAGATGAGCGTCTGGAGGAGATTGTGGTTAATGAGAAGAAAAAGACAAACTTTGGTCCTCTGAGATTGCCATTCCATATCAATAAAAAAAGTCAAAACCTGACCTCCAAAAACCAACTTCTCTCACTGACCCCCAAAAACCAAAAAATGGGGGGCGAACCCCCCATTTAATTATTCCTCAGCGAGGAATTTCCCTTCTCTCATCATCTGGATGGTAACGGATTTCGGTCTTTCAATTGGTGCACCGACTGCCCTCGCCCATACAGCCTGCGCAGTCATCCCCATTGCCCTTGAAACACCGAATAAAACAGTGTAATAGTCAAACTCAACTACTCCGTAGTGGAACTGAAGTGCTCCTGAGTGCGCATCAACATTTGGCCATGGATTCTTCGCCTTTCCATGCTTCTTCAAAACATTAGGAACAACCTCAAAAACATTGCTCACTGTTTTAAAAACTGGGTCATCAGGGAGGTATTTCAGAGCAAATTCTCTCTGGGCTGTATATCTCGGGTCAACATTTCTCAACACTGCATGTCCGTATCCAGGAATTACCCTTCCAGAATTCAGTGTATCCCATGCATGCTGTTCCACCTGCTCCTTTGTCGGAACACCTCCATACTTCTTCATAAGGTCAAGAATCCATTTCAGGCATTCCTGATTTGCAAGTCCGTGAAGTGGTCCTGCTAATCCATTGAGTCCAGCAGAGACAGAATAGTATATGTCTGAGAGTGCTGAACCAACAAGGAAACTCGTATGTGCTGAAACATTTCCTGACTCGTGGTCGCTGTGGAGAAGGAGGTAAAGCCTCATAAGGTTATAGTATTCGGGATCGTCAATTCCCATCATATGGGCATAATTGGCTCCCCAGTCAAGTTTTGGATTCGGTGGAATTGCTACATCATCCTTGTATGTCCTTCTGTAGATATAGGCTGCAACTACGGGCATTTTGGCAAGAAGATTGAGGCAATCTTCAAACATCGGCTCCCAGTATTCCTCCCTCTTCATTCCCTCATTATACCTCTTCGTAAAAAGGGAA
>JBBIVP010000096.1:0-8088 GCA_037439705.1 bacterium | reverse complement strand
TTGTTCTTTTCAAGAACCATTTCAATTCCTTCCCTAATATACTCTGATACAGGAATCTTTGTCTTCAGGCTTAACTGTTTCAGCTTTTCCTTTTGTTCGGATGTGAGATAAATTGTGGTTATAACCTTCCTTCTTGACATAGTGAAATTATAGTAAAATTAAAATATATTTCAAATTTTTAACAATTCCTCTGCGTTTTTGAAAGCAATGAAAGGAACGGAGTTTGGTTTGTATTTAATAAGTTTTTTTAAAATTTTGAGAGGGGTTTCTTGAAAAGAAGATGGCCAGTCGGATGCGAAGAGTAGCCTTCTTTCCCCAACTTTTTCAATAGCCTTTATTATTTTTTTTAAGGGCTGAAAACTTGTGTCAAGATAGACATTTCTAAATTTTTCCGCAAAATCAATTGCTTTATCGGGTTCATGTAATCCCATGTGGGCAAGTATAAATCTCGTCCGGGGGAATTCCTTTATTATTTTTTCAAATCCCTCAATTTTTCCGTATTGAGGATAAAGGTTTTTTGTTGGATAGTAATTTATAATTCCTGAATGAAAAAGCACTGGCAGGTTCGTTCCCTTTATTTCCTCAACGATTTCAAAGTATCCTTTGTAATCAGGGGGTCTCTTTTGAAGAATGGGATGAAGTTTCACTCCTTTACAACCCATCTTAATATAATTTTTTAGTTTTGTTCCTTTACCAGGGTCATCAGGTGAAACAGAAGCAAATGAAATAAGCTTTTTTCCGTCAGCGAGGTTCAATATGTCCTCTGTTTTTTTAATCGGTTCTATAGGGTGAACTACAGAACAGGTTATTCCGTTTTTCTCCATGCTTTTTAAAAGTTTCTCCTTTGTTGACCAGGCATGTCTGTTTTGAATTTCAACAGAAATTGGTATCTCAAGGAATTTGGGTATTCCGCCGAGAAAATTATTATATCTCAAAATTTCAAATAGAAAAATTATTCTTCTCCTCGGTTTTTCTTCTTTGTATGAGAAAATTTCAAGTCCGTTTATAACATCTCCAAGATGAGTGTGAAAATCTATAATTTTTTCAATACTCTCCATGGAAGTCCTCCACAAATTCCTCTCTTCCTCTCCACACCATAAGGTGTGGTATGACCTTTTCTTCCTCTTCTTCCAGTTCAACATAGGTAAAAAGTGTCCTCCTTCCTAAACTCCCAACCTCAAGACTTATTATATCCGTCCATGTTCCCGTGTTGAGATAGATTTTTCCATCAGAGGTAATTCTTCTTGAAGGAATGTGAGAGTGGCTAAGAATCAGACCTTTATAAGGAAATTTTTTAAGAAAATCAAAGGCAAATTTTTCAAGGGGTGATTTTCTCAGGAGTTCTTTTATAAGGCTAAATGTGCTCGGAAGCCTCATATAAAGGAAATGAGGGTGTCTTGACCATATCTTGAAGAGGAAGCCCATTCCCTTGATTATGGTTTTTATGGCAAAGGATGTGTCAAAGTAAAAAGCCCATTTGATATACATTGAGAGAGATGGAAGCCTGTCTATATAGGGTCTTTCCTTTTTTAATTGGTTAATGAAGCCGTGGATGAAAAGGGGACCGTAAGGAAGTTTGAGGATATTTTTTTCTTTTATAGATGTTTCAATTTCTTTTTTATCAAACCTGTGAATAACCTCAAACTGATTTCCGTGTTCTATTCGGAATCCTGAAGTCTCATAGGGACCGAACATAACCTTGACTTTATTTGAAATTGAATCCCTGAGAAGGGATTGACATAAAGGCCAGAGGAGCCCTATATCATATTCTCCCACAAGAAAAGTGATAGCGGTATTTTCCCTTTCAGCAAATTTTCTCAACGCCTCAATTACTTCCCTGTGCCCGTGCATTATCTTTGTGAGCACCATTGCGGAGGTGTTTTCTTCAAGGGTTGGGGGAAGGAGTTCATCACCACCAAGCATGGAGAAGGTGTCTCCGTTTAATATGAGTTCTATGTAAGCATTCTCATATTTATCCCTTGTATGGTATTCAAGAAATTCAATAAATCTTTCGTCCTGATAGAATGATTCAAAGGGATTGAAACCATCTCGTCCGCTTCTTCCTGTTCCCATATGCAGGTCTCCAAGAATGAGTTTGTACTTTTTCTTTTTATTCAAATTGTGGACACAAATATGGGGCATGGAGGACTTGAACCCCCAGCCAACGGATTAAGAGTCCGCTGCTCTACCAGTTGAGCTAATGCCCCATTTGTTTTTATTATATTTTGAGTATTTTAAAAATCAAATTTTAAAAATTTTTTTCCTCTAATATATCCATTTAGTTATTTTCGGGAACGCCGGGGATTGATTTTAGATATTTTTTTGATAGAATTGGTTTAAAGGAGGAAAAGATGAGAAGAGAAAGAGGATTTACGCTGGTAGAAATAATGGTGGTTGTGATTATAATTGGGCTCCTTGCAGGAATTGTTAGCGTTCGGGTTTTCTCTTATCTGAACGAGGCAAAAATAAACAAGGCAAAAACGGACCTGAGCGCTATAGCAAATGCCCTTGAACTTTTCCGACTTGACAACGGAGTTTATCCGCCTACTGAGGAGGGATTAAAGGCACTGATTGAAAAAACATCAAGTGGGGTAAACTGGCGGGAAGGTGGTTATCTTTCAAAAAGGAGCATACCAAAAGACCCGTGGGGAGAGGAATATGTTTATAAATTTGATGGTGAGAACTTTATAATTTATTCAAAAGGTCCAAACAGAATAGACGAACAGGGTTCAGGTGACGATATTGTCCACGGAGAAGAAGAAAAGAAGTAAAGGCTTCACCCTCATTGAGTTATCAATCGTTCTTTTCATAATCGTTCTCATAACAGGAATTGTCATTCCGAATTTTTCTTTTTTTAAAAGAGAAAGGTTAAACGGATTTGCAAGGGAGCTTGCTGGTTTTCTTAGAGGTATAAGGGCAGAAGCCATGTTTTCAGATTATCCGGTAAGGGCTGTTTTTAATTTCTCTGAAAGAAAAATAAAGGCTGAGGTCTGTAAGCCTGTATCCGAAGGTTTCTGTGAGTGGGGACCACTTGGAAAAATTGTTTTTGAGATACCAAAAAGTATTTCAATAGAAGATATAAGCGTGTTCGGCGACAAAGTTGTAACTGGAGAATTATACATACCGTTCAGCCATACAGGAGCAACTCCCCCTGTTGATATCCATCTTGGAATGGGTGATAAAAAAGTAACAGTCTCTTTGAACCCTGCAACCGGGGAAGTGAAAATTAGTGAGGGTTATAATGAAACCTTTGAGATTCAGTCAGAATAGGGGTTTCACCCTTATAGAGGTAATTGCATCCCTTGTAATTCTTGTTATTTCTCTTACTATGTTGCTCTCTCTTGTTAATCAGAACCTGAAGGCAACACAGGAAATAAAGGAAGATGCGATATCAGGGTTTCTCGGTGAAATGGCTATTTCTGACCTTTATCTGAGTTCTATTTTTGAAAATTACCGTCCTCCAAATTTTGCGGAGATTTTTCAGGACAACTATGAAATAACAAAGGGTGAAACAGACCTCTGCATTCCAATAGAAACGGAGGTGAATTATCTGAAGTATTCCATTGGTATCGGAAAGAAAGATTCCAGACCGAGAGATTACTATGTTATATGTCTTACAGGGGAGATAGAGGGATGGTAAGGAAAAACGGATTTACGCTCATTGAGATAATTGTTGCGATTACTGTTTTTGCAACAATCCTTACGATAATTTATTCGGTATTTTATACTACAGTGAGAGCAAGACAGACGAGCGAGGAAGTTGCGGAAATATATTCAAGAGGGATAAACTTTATCCGTAATTTCAGCAGGGAAATAGAATGTGCCTATGTTGCTCCTGTATGGGCGGGAGGTCCAAGGACAACAATTTTTAAAGCTGAAAAGGACAGCGTAAATGGAAGGGATATGGATATACTTACCTTTACACATTTATGCCATCAGTATGTTGAAAATGAAACAATTAATCAATCAGACCATGAGGAGGTTACATATTTCTGGCAGAGAGACCCTGTGACAGATACTATCAATTTGATGAAAAGGGTTGATTCAACAATGGATAATGACCCTGAAAAAGGAGGAATAGTGTTTCCAGCCCTTGAAAATGTTGTTGAATTCAGACTGACATTTTTTAACGGAACTGACTGGGTGGAGGATTGGCAGGACAATGGAACCCTTCCAAATGCGGTTCATCTTTATTTAGTTTTAAAAGATAAAGGAGGAGGTGAAGTTCCTTTTGAGATTACCCTTCCCGTTTTCAGAGCCAGAACCCTTCCTCCCGGTGTTCAACAATGAGATTTATTAAAAAAGAAAGAGCGGTTGCACTTCTCATAGCAGTCAGCTTTGTAGCACTTCTTACAGCACTCATTACCGACTACGGATATGAAACAAGGATTTATTTCAAAGAGATAAATGGTTATAAGAAATGGATAAAGGCAAAAAATATAGCCATTTCGGGATTTGAGGGTGCTAAGGCACTTTTAAAGGAAGACCTTGATGAAGACCGCGCAGAAAAAAACTATCCAAATGTAGATTTTTATGTTTCTGGAGACGAAATTGACCTTCAGCAGGAGATATGGTCGCAGGTAAAAAAAATTCCCTTTGAGGTAGAAGTCGGTGGTGAGAAGGGTTTAATAGTTGGAAACATAGTGGATGAGATGGGGAAACTTAATGTGAATTCCCTTGTTGATAATGTCGGAAAGGAGAGCAGGGTAATAAAGAATATTTTTATAAGGTTCTTTGATATAATGGGTGCAGAATCTCCAGAGGAGGTTGTAAATGCACTCATAGACTGGATTGACCCGGATGATGAAGGGTTATATGAGTCCTCGTTCTATTCCTCTCTTGAGCGTCCATATTCTCCGAGAAATTTCCTTTTTATGAGCCCATCGGAATTAAGAATTATAAAAGTTATAAACGATGACCTCAAAAAAGCATTATTCCCTCCCGTAAACGATGACCCCATTTCTTCTCCTTATCTCACTGTTTTTCCTCTATCTACTGGAACAAATGCTTTTTTGATAAATGTTAATACCGCTCCAAAGGAAGTTCTTATGTCCCTGCATCTTAACATAGATGAAGAGGTGGCAGATGAAATAATCAAGAAGAGAGAGGAGGAGCCTTTCAGGATTTCCACCGAATTCATAACCTTTCTCAAAGATGAGTTCAATATCGTTTTTGAAAGCACAAATCCGCAGGAGAGCTTCGTTCAGGGGCAATTGAGAACATCAACTAATTGTTTTTCCATTCTTTCCCGGGGGATTGTTGGAGAAGTTACATCCACCATAAGGGCTGTTGTTATTAGAAGTGGAGGAAATCCAAAAGAATTTCCGCTTCTTTACTTCAGGATGGAATAAAAAATGCTCAATCAGTTTCTCTTAATTCTTCATGAAGGTAATCTTTTAACTTCTTGATGAAATTTTGAGATGTGTTAAGCATATCTTCTGCTTCTTTTTGAGTTATGGCAAAGCCTATACCGTAATCACCATTTAACCTCATACCATAAGCATCGTGAAAAGCCTTTCCTAATTCTTTATCAAAAATTCCGGTTTTTACAAAATGCTCTCCAAACAGACTTATTACACCTTTATGTGAAGATGCTTTCATGCCTTTGGTAAGTAGTACCGCTTCAGCCATAAAGAACATTGCATAATAACACCTTGAAGCACAGGAATCATAATCTCCCGAATCAAAAGCAAGTTTTGCAGTTTTTTAAAATTTTTCTGCTTTTTTAATGAGGTTGTTAATTTCATTCATATTATTACCCACCTCCTCTTTCACATTTAATATAAATGGGGATTTGTAATTTTTAAAAATGGTTTCGGGTATAGCTATAATTGAAATTAACTCTTTCTCTTCAAGAAGGATGTCAAAAATTATATCGCTCAAGTTTTTTCTTACTTCAAAAGGATTGAGGGAATCATCAATTACAACCAAAACATCAATATCAGAATCTTTTGTGGCTTCACCTCTGGCATAAGAGCCGTAAATAATAATTTGTTTTATTTTCTCCCCATATTCTTTTATCAGGTGTTTCTTTATTCGTTCTACCAGTTGTTTTATTTTTTGTTCCATTTTATTTTTTAATTTTATTTAATTCTATTTGGAGTTCAAGATAGAGTAAGGGACCAGTTTTTAAAAAGATGCTATGTTCTTTTTTACCATCAGAGTAAATTTGGCCCCAGGAAATAGAAAAATTTTCATATAATATAAAGGAAGCTAATTTTTTATCTTTATAGAGAATTTATAAACCGTCAAACTTTCGTATTTCTCTCCGGGTCTTAAAACTGTTGATGGAAAGTGCGGTTTATTTGGTGAATCAGGAAAATGCTGGGTTTCAAGGCAGAGTCCTCCATATTTTGGATAGGGTTTTCCGCTTTTTCCTGTTATGCTTCCGTCAAGAAAATTTCCTGAATAAAATTGAATTCCCGGCTCTGTTGTGAAAATTTCCAGCATTCTTCCACTTTCCGGTTCATAAAGACGGGTAGCAAGTTTTAATTCCTTTTCTCCTCCTTTCAAAACGAAATTGTGGTCGTAACCTCCTTCCACTTTGTCTATATATTTTCCTATAATTTTAGGTTCTGTAAAATCCCAAGGAGTTCCTTTTACCGGTTTGATTTCGCCTGTGGGGATGAGTTCTTTATCAACAGGTGTAAAATGCTCAGCATTTATGAGCAATTCGTGGTCAAGGATTGTTCCGTTTCCTTCTCCTTTGAGGTTGAAGTAGCTGTGATTGGTCAAGTTCACATGAGTGGGCTTATCCGTAATAGCAAAATAATTCAGGATTAATTCATTTTCTTCAGTAAGACGATATGTGACAGAACAGGTGAGATTTCCCGGATATCCTTCTTCTCCATCCCTGCTAAAGTAGGTAAACTTTACGCCCACCGCCTTTTCTTCCCGAAAGGGTTCAGACTTCCAGACTTTTCTGTCAAATCCATTTGTGCCTCCGTGAAGGTGATTCTCTCCGTCATTTATGGAAAGTTTGAATTCCTTCCCGTCAAGGACAAACCTGCCCCTTGCAATCCGATTTGCATATCTTCCAATGGTGGAGCCGAAATATGGATTTGTTTCCCTTTTTATATAATTTTCAAGGTTTTTATGTCCAAGAACTATATCTGCGAATTTTCCGTTTCGGTCAGGAGTTTTCAGAGAGATGAGGGTGGCTCCATAGGTTATGACCTTTGCTGACAATCCTTGGGAGTTGGTTAAAGTGAATACATCTATTCTGGTTCCATCGGGCAAATTCCCGAACAATTCTTTTTTTATTTCCATTTTTGCCCCCTCTTTTTTGATTGGACAGTTGAAAAAGAAAATTAACAGGCATAATCCCGTTTTGATAAACAACAGCCTTCTTGACTTTTCAGAACCTATTCCTTTCACAATGAAATTTTACCAGAATTAAAAGAAAAAACAAATTCCAATTTTGTTTGACAATTAAAAAAGGGATTTTATCATAAAAATATGAGATTTTTTCCTGGCATTTTAATGGTTTTCCTTCTAACCTTTTCTTGTTCAAAGAAAATGAATTTTGAAAAAAGAGGACTTCCGAGGGTTCATACTTATCTGAATTATTTAAAGGACGAATATGGAAGGTATGTTTTTTTAAATGGAATAAATGTTGGAAACTGTGGCAAATTTCCAAGAAATGAAGACCCTTGCTTTTTATATGGGGAAAAATGTTTATTCAATCTGAAAGAGATTCCTGATTATGTTGGTAAACTTTTTCCACCGGATGAGATTGATAAACATATGAGACAATTGAAGGAGTTGGGTTTTAATCTCATAAGACTTGTTCTGATGTGGGAGGGAATTCAGCCGGAGAGTCCTGATAGATTTGATGAAGAATATCTTGATTACATTGCTAAAATCGTTGAAAAGGCAAATGAGTATAACATATATGTTCTTCTTGATATGCATCAGGATTTGTTCAGCAGGCATTTTATTGTGTATTTCCAGAATTTAAGGGATATGCCTGAAGAGCTGATAGAATCTTTTGCAGAATCTTTTGGAGTTCCTCGCGAGTTAATTTTGAGTTTACTCGCCCTCATTCCATATCCTTTTGGATATAACGATGCGGTTCGTGGTGATGGT
>JBBIVP010000095.1:2738-8127 GCA_037439705.1 bacterium | reverse complement strand
CCGTCGTCTAGTTCGGTCAAGGACACGGGCCTTTCGAGCCGAGAACACGGGTTCAAATCCCGTCGGGGACGTTAGAATGATGAAAGGGTTATTTAAAATCTTTATTTTTATCTTTCCATTATTTGGATGCGGTATGGTAAATAACGATGTTAAACATATAAGGGAGGAATTCATTTCGAGGTTCGTAAAAAGTGAAGAGGGAAAAAATTTTTATTCCCAAATTGACCTTTTTTCAAATGATGAGATAAAAAAGATAGAAGAGATAAAAAGAATTGAAGTGGAAAGCATTGCTTTTGAGGATGAGATTTCTTGGGAGTCCGCTGATTTAAGCGTGGTCAGAAGTGATAGCTACTTAAAAATTGCTTCTTACCAAAAAGGCGTTTTTTTATTTTCCCAGACAGACCTGTTTCCCTATCTTGAAGAGGGAAGATATTTAACATTTTCACTTTCTCTTGATGGACCAGAAGACAGAGAAGAAATAGACCTCAAAATATCACTCATTATAACGGGACCGGAGATTAAATGATTAGCAAAAGGATAAAACTTACGAAAGAAAAAAAGGAGAGGATAAAAAGGGCACTTCAAAATATAGTGGGTGAGAAAAATGTCCTTTCAACTCCTGAAAGCGTGTATTCCTATTCTGGAACAGGGATGGTTTATCCAAAATATATGCCTGATTTTGTAGTTCTTCCGCCCTCGGTAGAAGAAATTCAAAAAATTGTGAAACTGGCAGTTCAATACAAACTTCCAATTACTCCGTCAGCATCTGCTACACAGGAAGCTGGAATATACCCGTTTTTTGGGGGAATTGTTCTTGACCTTATGAAGATGGATAGAATCATGGAGATAGATGTAGAAAGGGGATATGCAGTTCTTGAGCCCGGTGTCCGCATAGGCGATTTTGCAATGAGATTGAGGGAAAAGGGGACGAGGTGTACTGTTGGTTCATTCCCACCATCAATTTCGGTTATTGGAAATTATTTACAGGTTGCGGTAAATTCTCATCGTTCAAGCGGTATACTTCATGACATTCTTGGAATTGAGGTGGTTCTTCCTGATGGGGAGATTATGAGAACAGGGTCAATGGCATTTTCTCATTCAATAAAGAATATGACATGGCACTCTTATACCAATTCTTTTCCTGACATAACTTCCCTTTTTATAAATTCCCACGGAACCCTCGGGATAGTAACAAAGGGAGCAGTCAGGATTTACAACCTGAATTATCCGATAATGCCTCTTGCAGGTTTTGATTCATACAGAAAGTCAGTGGAATTTATGAAGAGATTGACAAGGGCAAATCTCTGTCAGCATGTATGTGTATGGCACTGGTGCCTTTACACAATAATAGACCATCTTGAAAGATATGGGCACGGAGCACCATCAGAGGTTCTTGTTTATGACCCATGGTCTCCTCCTGACGATAGACCTTATAATGTGGTTGTTCCATCAATGAGCGGAGAAAGGGAAGACATAGCCGCCCACGAAAGAGCATTTGAAAGGATTGCCAAAGAATGCGGTGGATTTGTGTGTACTGATTACATAAAAGAAAAATTTCCTGGAGCATACAAATTTTTCTATGACCACTACGCCCTTCACATCCCAACAAATACCTTCATGGGAGCCTACGGTGAGGGATTTCCTATGATGGGAATAACCTTTACAGACCCCGTAAGGGTTTCTGACCTTGAGGAATGGGGATTGAGGTTTTTGAGAAAAAGTCCTCTTAAGGTAGGACTTGCATACTACAGCCATTCCGTTGACCAGACGAGATGTGTATTCTTGAGGATGACACCTTTTATTGTGGCTGAATCTTCAAAGAAGGAGAGGGAAAGGGCAATGAGGGTAAGAAAGAGGTATATGGAGATAGCTATGAAGAAATACGGAGGAGTGCCAATAAGACCTCCTTTTGAAACAAACTTTGGTGAGACCCTTGAGATGACAGGAAAGTATGGAGAGGTTCTTTTGAAGATAAAAAAAGCAATAGACCCTTTGAACATAATGAATCCAGGATATTCTCTTATGATTTTTGGAAAAAAGCTTTTGATGAAATAAATGGCACTTTCAAGAGATATTGATTATTTGCCATACCTTTATACCTGCAACAAATGCAGAAGTTGTATCCATCCTGAAAGCCAGCCTTCAGAGACAATATGTCCAGCCTTCCTTTACAGGGGATTTATCACATTTTCAGGATGTGGAAAGCTATACACAGCTCAAGGTTTGATAGAAGGAAAGATTTCGGTAAATGGAGAAGAAATGGGCGATGTGATATACACCTGTATGAACTGTCATGCCTGCGTTTTGAGCTGTCCTTCATCTTTGCCCATAAAAGAAGCTATAAGGGATCTGAAGGAAACCTTTTATGAATCTGGAAGAAGAACAGAAGAGATGAAAAAGATTCTAAAAAATTTTGAGAAGAGTGGAAATCCATGGGGAAAGAAGATTAAATCAAAATTTAAAGAAGATGGAGATGCTCATATATTTCCAGGATGTTCCTATCTATATCTCTATCCATCAACGCTTGAAAAGTTCATTGATGAATTGAAAAGAAAGGGATTATCTCCTGGAATCATAATGGATGGATGCTGTGGAGCACCCTTTCTTGAGATAGGAGCAAAAAAAGAGTTTGAGGAAAGGGTTTCCAAACTCATTGAAAGGTTCAAAAATAAGAGTGTTTATTTTATGGATCCACACTGCTTCTGGGCTGTGAAAACCTATTGTGATGAAAATGGAATTGATTTAGAACTCAAATCTGCAATTGAGCTTCTGAAGGATTTTTCACCTAAAGAAGGAGAGTTTGTATATCACGATTCCTGCAAGCTCGGAAGATTTCTCGGACAGTATGAACTTCCAAGGGAGGTTTTAAAAGAGAGGGGACTAAAGGTTTATGAGATGGAACTTAACAGAAAGAATGCAGTCTGTTGCGGAGGAAACTGGGGAAGCAATGAGGAACTTAAAAAATTTTTGAGAAAAAGGATGAGAGATGAAATAAGAAAAATAAATAAGGATATAGTTGTAGCCTGCCCCCTTTGCAGGTTTAATCTTGAAAAAGAAAAAATAAGGGTGTTTGATATATATGAAATATAAAGGAGAAGGAAAATGCTCGGAGAATATGCAAAGAAAATTCAGGAATTTTTTGAGGTAAATGAAATAACGAGAAAGGTGGTGGAACCTCTTAAAGAGGGAGCGGTTGCCTGGGTTGAGATTGAGGGAGACCCCCAGCCCTACACACTCATAAAAAAGGGTGGAAGGAGTCAGATAATTGAAGGAAAACCCGAAAAACCGGAGGTTTATTTCAAGTTCAGCAAAGATGCTATTGATTACCTTCTTTCTTTGAAATCAGAGAAGATAGAAGACTATGTGGAGAGACTTTCAGAATGTATGCTCAATCCAACTCCTACAAGATGGATAAAGTTTAACCTTTTAACCACAATGCTTGATGCAGCGAGGAAGGGATATGTAAAGATGGTTTTACTGGGTGGAAAAAAGGCATTAAAAACCATTGCTGCGCTTGGGATAAGAATTCCCAAAAAGTTATTAAAAATATAATGCTCTAGGATTAGTTTGTAAAGTTCGTTTCAGAAAAATTGAGAGCTCAAAGATGTAAAAACCTTTCAGGAAAGGAAGAATTTAAAAGGTCTGCTGTAATCATGCCACTTTTTCTTGATAATGGAATTCCACATATACTTTTGACATTGAGGACAGACAGGGTAAAAGACCATCAGAAGCAGATAAGTTTTCCCGGTGGCACAGTTAAGGATGATGAATCCTTGATTGAAACTGCTTTAAGGGAGATTTACGAAGAGATCGGCGTGAATAAGAACGATATAGAAATTCTTGGTGAACTTGATGAGATCTTTACCCTTACCTATTACAGGATAAAACCATTTGTCGGATTTATTGATTATCCGAGGAAATTTGTCCTGAGCAGGGATGAGATAGAAGAAATTCTTTTTGTAAGAATTGAAGATTTATTGAGAAAGGAAAACTTCCGGAAAGAGATAAGAGGGAATTTTCTCGGAGAGCCATACCCTGTTTATTTTTTCACCATAAAGGATATAAATATATGGGGTGCAACTGCAAAAATTATCAAAAACTTTCTTGAGGTGGTTTACAATTGGAAGGAGTGAAAGAAACGATTTTTGTTCTTTCAGCCATTACAGTATCAATAATCCACTCTCTTATGCCCGAACACTGGCTTCCATTTGTATTAACGGGAAGGGTGAGAAACTGGCATCCCTTCAAAACTTCTCTTTTTACCTTTCTTTCAATGACCATACATGTTGGAAGTTCTCTCCTCATAGGTTTTCTTGTTTTCTTTGGAGTAAAACCCGCTCTAAAAGTTGGAGAAATTGTTGAAGGGCTCGCCATATTTCTGTTGATTCTTTTCGGCATATACTATCTCCTTCCTGAAAAATGGGCAGAAAAAATCCACTCTCATAAGCATAATGGTACCGCTGAAGGTGTTTATCTGACTATAGCAATTGGAATGCATCCCTGCCTTTTCATAGCCCCCACTTTTCTTGCCATTGCTTCATCCATTAAGGAATTCTATCTCGCAGCGGTTTCACTCTCCATTCCAACCCTGTTTGTTCCTCCATTGGTTGTCGGGTTTGTTCTCAAAGGACTCATTGGTCTCAAATGGGGATTTCTTGACAGATACGGAAAATTGATTTCAGGAATAATAATTGTTTTTCTCGGGTTATTTCTTCTGTTTACAGGACATCATCACTAAAAAAAATTTTTAATGAGAATACTTCTTGTAAATACCATGAAGGGATGGGGTGGAGGGGAAAGGCAAACCTTCTTGATTTTAAAAGGGTTGAACAAAATGGGAGTTTCTGCTTTTCTTTTGTGCAGAAAGGATTCACCCCTTTACAAAAAGGCATCTGCTCATGGATTAAGCGTGTTCGGGGTTAATAATAGATTGGAAGCATTTTCTTATCTCATGAGGGCAAAAGGAAAATATGATGTCGTTCATACAAACACGGGGATGGATCAGGATACAGCAGTCTTTGCAAAGCTCTGGACGAAGATTCCCCTTGTTCATACGAGGAGAACGGATACCCCTTTAAAGGAAAATTTTTTCACATTATGGAAATACAAAAAAACAGAAAGAATAATAGCGGTTTGTTCTTCAATAAAAGAGGAAATAGAAATCAAAACAGGATGTCCTGCTTCTGTCATATACTCCTCAGTTGAAATGGAAGAAGGTGATGAAAAACCCGTTCAACTTCCAGAGGGGAAAATAGTTGGAACAGTGGCCTCCCTCGTTCCATCAAAAGACCCATGGACCATCATAAAGGCTGCAAAAATTGTCCTTGAAAAAAGAAAGGATGTTCATTTTTTACATTAAATGAAATCACTGCAACGGATTGAGTTTGTG
>JBBIVP010000095.1:0-2728 GCA_037439705.1 bacterium | reverse complement strand
AGGAACTCAAGAAACTCGGAATTTCTGAAATGTATAAGATGATGGGATTTCGTGAAGACCTGTTTTCATTCTTTAAAAAATTTGACCTGTTTGTTATCACATCTTTGAGAGAAGGGTTGTGCAACAGCATTCTTGATGCCTTTTTAAGAAAAATTCCTGTTGTCAGCACTGATGCTGGTGGTCTAAAGGAAATAGTTCAGGGAAGGGGAATTCTGTGCCCTGTTAAGGATTATATTTCTATTGCAAAAGGAATCTTGAAACTCCTGGAAGATGAGCATTTAAGAAATGAACTTAAAGAAAAGGCTTATAGATATGTCCTTGAGCATCATAATGTGGATAAAATGGTAAAGAGTTATATAGAGGTCTATAAATCCCTTATTTAAAAATTATATATTTCCTTCTCAAAAGGAAAAGAAAAATTCCTAAAAGAAGAGCGGGAATTCCAGCCCATCCACCGGTTGTGGAACATCCCTCTTCAGGGGTTTTAAGGCAGAAAAGTTTTATGTAAGCAAACATATCTTCAGGGACCGGAGTAAAGGTATTTACATTTCCATCGCAATTATTTCCGAAGCCCACCCTCAATGTGGCATTTCCATCCGCTTCAAAGTGTTCAACTACAAGTTCATGTAGTCCCGAAATCAAGACAAGAGGAGGAAAGGAATACTCCTTCAACTGGCCGGTATTCCAGTCTTCATAAATCATGCTTCCATTGAACCATATTCTTATAGCATCATCATATTGAAAGCACAATTTGTATGTTCCAGGATTCCTTATAAGAAGGTATGTAGCAAACCTTGTTGAGAAGTAGTTTGGAGATAGTCCATCTACATCGGGTGCATTTTCACCCCATTGATGGTCAATGTTATCCTCCCATCTTTCTCCTACAAATATGTTATAACCACCTGGCAGAGCATCCGAGTAGTATTCCGCTCTTACTCCAGGAAGCACTATATTTGTAAAACTCAATGGATATGCACCTCTGCAATCTGGGGCGCTCCCCTCCTTTGCTCCGAGCATAAACCTCGCATCCAATGTGTATTCGTAATATTTTACCTCAATGTAGTGATAACCTGCTGATAGAGAGATAGGGTCTGTCCTGCATCCTCCGCTCCCCTTTATCCTCCAGCTATCCCCGGACAAATCTTTAAAGTTATATGCGCTTCCATCTATGTAAAGGATGGTTCCATCATCCGAATCTGAACAGAAGGTATATGTGGAAGGGTTCTCAAGGTAAAGGAAGGTGCTTGCAATTATTCCGAAGCAGTCCCTCTGAATGATTCCAAGTTCATCTGGAGAGGAATCCCCCCAATTAAAAGAGATATTTGAAGAGCTTGTCATTTATTTCTGTACTTCCAGTTTGAAAAATTTTCCACCTCTGACTCCGATGCCATTTCACAGGTTTTTCCTGGAACCTCAATTGTGTAGTATTCCATCTGCCAGTCCCGCATGGTTCCTGAATAAGTGCACCTTCCATAAATGTATGGATATGAATAAGCGTAAGAAGTTATAAAAAAGGTTAAAATGATAAATAAAATCCTTCTCAAGTCCACCTCCTCCTTAAAATCAAATAAAACATAGGTAAAAGAAAAATTGCACCATAAAAACCGTTCTTTGTAATATTACACCCTATACTTTCTATAATCCTTTTTGAAAACGGCTTAGGAGGTTCCTTACATTTTTTACCCATAAGGACAAGAAACTTTGATGGAATTAACTCAAATGTATTAACATTTCCATCGCAGGAATTTCCCCACCCGACTAAGAAAAAGGCGTCTCCAGTTGCATCGTAATGCTGTAGGTGAAGAGAATGTCCTCCAGCCTTGAGATAAACGCTCTTTGAGCAGTCTTTATAATTACAATCCTCTCTCAAGGAATGGGCATCCCATGCATCTATTATGAGTATATCATATGAGTATATCATCAACATAAACCCTTGCCTTTTCATCGCTCTTTGAACATATCTTGTAATTTCCGTCCTTTTCTACGAGAAGATAACCTGTCCAACGCGAACTCCAGTCATCATATTTAAATCGCACTCCCGAGCATGGAGGTTTTGGTCCCCAGCCTTTTGAGGGAACTTCCACCACTTCATCAGCACATTCGTATTCCTCTCCGTCCTTTATAAACTTCTTTGAAGCGAATTCTCCTGAGTAATACTCAACCATTAATCCCTGAGAAAGAAATCTTTCTTTTGGAAATGGAATGATTATTGCTTGTGGATCAGGGTAATCCCAACCAGCCTTAATGACAGCGTCATCTAAATTTTCAAAGTATTTTATGGTTAGAAGGTGAAGCCCCTCATTTACCTCAAATGAACCAGAACAATATCTTGAAGAAGGGTTTGGATTCCAGCAAGAACCATTATTATCTGTAAGTAGAACAGGAATTTCATCAACCTGAGCGGTTATCCCATCGTCAACATAGGAATATAACCTTATTGCTCCCTTTCCATAAAAAACTCCAAGGTATTTTATGGCAAATTTGTTATCAGCATCCACAGGGTCGTATTTTTTAGGATTGGGTAGATAAAGGTCAGGAAGAACCCCTGTGTATGGAGACTTTTCATTAGAAACAGTTGGGTCAATTTGAGGAGGCAATGCATCTCCTGTTATAACATAATTCCTTGCTGTGAATCCATAAACAAATCCTCCGTATGAGCAATCTCCAACTTCAAAGGCATAAGAAAAGAATGGGAGAAGTAATAAAAATAAAACAGTCCTCCTCATTC
>JBBIVP010000094.1:0-8217 GCA_037439705.1 bacterium | reverse complement strand
CATCAAAGGTAACAATAAGTATCATAACAAGGGAAAGAGGGTCTATGAGAAAACCCATATCTACAGAAAATTCATTTAAAACAATCCATCCGAAGAGTTTAACACCTATGCTTTCCCTTCCTTTAGAAATAAAATCAATGGCTGTAATAACTGAAAGTAGGAAGGAAATTCCAATGACACTAACGCCAACGATGCTAACTCCTTTATCTTTAATTTTTCCACCCAGAAATCTGTTAATCACAAACCCTAAGAGAGGAAAAACTGGTATAAGCCATATCAATCTCTCAATTTCCATCCTACCACCTCATCAGGTCAGCCTTTTCCACATCTATGTTTTTCAAAAATTTATAGATTGCAATAAATATTCCAAGAGCAACAACAGCCTCTGCTGCTGCGAGGACTATTATGAAAATTGAGAATATGTATCCTGTGATGTCAAGAATTCCAGCTTTCATTAAATTGAACTTAGAAAAAACAGCAAAATTCAGAGCGCAGGCATTGAGAATAAGTTCAACTCCTATAAGGATGGACACCGCATTTTTCTTTGAAAGCAAGGAAAAAATTCCGAGAGAAAAAAGGAGGGCAGAAAGGGAAAGCATTACTTTGAACTCAATCACCTTTTATCTCCTTCCTTATAATATATGCTCCTCCGATAAGAACGCAGAGGAGGAGAACCGATACAATCTCAAACTGAAGAATATAATTGGTGAGAAAATTTCCACCTATTTCACCGGTTAAAGGTATTGACCTTGAGGCTACTGGAGGCGAAGGAATTTGGGAGATGGCAAAGAGTAGAATTAGAAATATAAAAAGGGAAATCAGTCCTGAAAAAATGCTTCTTTTTTTACTTCCAAATATACCGGGACGATAGGGATTTTTTGAAAGCATAACTGCAAAAAGTATAAGAACCGCTATTCCTCCAACATAAAGGATAACCTGAACAACCGCAAGGAAATCCGCTCCAAGAAACGCATAGCAGGCTCCAACACCGAAGAGGGTGAAAAAAAGTCCGAATACAGAACGAACAAGGTTCGGCGTAATAACCGTGTAAAAACCAGAGATAGCTGTAAAAGCAAAGATAATTCCCAGAATAAGGAACTTCATTTTTTCTCCTCCTTAACCGGAATGCCCTTTTCCGCAAGTTCCATAAACCTCTTTTTCTGTTCCTCAGATACAAACTGGTAGTAAAGGTCCTTTAATTCGTAAACACTTCCTTCATATCTATCTGTATGAATGAGACATTCCTCAGGGCAGGCTTCAACACACAAACCACAGAACATACATTCGCTTATCCTTATTGCATAATGGATTGGTCTTCTTGCCTTTCCCTTTCCATAGCTCTCTATCTCTATGCAATCTATTGGACATGTCATCTTGCATATTCCACATCCTGTGCATCTTTCAACATCGTTGAATAAAATTCCTCTGAACCTCGGAAAAGACATGAGTCTCTCATCAGGATACTGCACGGTGATCTCGGAGCCTGGTTTGAACCAGTATTTGGCGGTTATCAAAAGCCCAACAATTAATGTTTTTATAGCCCAGCCAATCTCTTTTATTGCCTTCATTTTATAATTCCCAGGAGTTCAAAAATTCGCTTTCCATTAAAAACGAGATCCCACAAAGAAGCACAAAGAAGCATGAGAAGCCCTATCGGGATGAGCCTCTTCCAGTTAAGCGCCATAAGCTGGTCAATCCTCAACCTTGGATATGTCCACCTAAACCACATCATTATCAGAATTAGAACCACAACTTTTGCAATTAACACAATAGAGCCAAGAATGTTCTTTAAAACAGGAATTTTTATCAACTCTTCTATGAAAGGAATGTGCCATCCTCCGAGAAACAGACAGCTGGCAAGTGCACTCACCACAAACATATCTCCGTATTCTGCCATAAAGAAGAAAGCGAACCTGAACCCGGTATATTCTGTAAAGTATCCAGCAACAAGCTCGGATTCACCCTCAGGAAGGTCAAAAGGCGTCCTATTACATTCTGCAAGTGCTGCGATAAAATATATGAAAAAAGCAATGAATGTGAACGGGTCATGAAAGATATTCCAGCCGAGTATTCCCCACCCTTTTTTCTGATAAAGGACTGCCTGCTGGAGGTCAAGGCTACCTATGTGAATAATTGGAACAAGTAAAGCAATTCCCACTGTAACTTCATAGCTTACAATCTGAGCAACAGACCTCATCCCCCCGAGAAGTCCCCACTTATTAGCCTGTGCCCACCCCGCCATCGCAAGCCCTGCAACAACAAGGGAAGTAGTTGCAACTATGAACAAAACGCCTACATTCAATTTTGCTGCATACCATTCAACAGAAAATGGAATTGCAGCAAGACCGACAAAAGAACCTGTAAAGACTATGTAGGGAGCAAGTCTGAAAAGAAGCCTGTCTGCCTGAGAGTGGATTATATCTTCTTTAAAAAAGAGTTTTAACCCATCTGCTACAAATTGAAGGATTCCGTATGGTCCCACCCTGTTCGGTCCGTATCTAACTTGAATATCTCCAGCAACCTTTCTTTCTATATATGTTGCGAGTCCCTCATAAAGCAGGATAAAAACGAGAAGAATAATCCCTGCAATCAGTCCTATGATAAGAAGAATAGCCCAATCAGGAGGAGAACCGAAACCAAGCTTGACAGAAAGTTTTACAATAAGTCTTTCCATTACCTGTCTGACTCCGGCAATATGATATCAAAACTTCCAACGATTGCTACAAGGTCCTGAATAAGAACTCCCTGAAGGACCTTTTTGAAAGCATGAATGTGTGAGAAAGAAGCACCCCTTATCTTTACCCTTTCAGGCTTTGTTCCACCATTACTCTTTATGTAAAATCCGAGCTCTCCCCTCGGATTTTCTGCACCAAAATAAACCTCTCCTTCTTTAACCTTCAGAACCCGCGATAGTTTCGCCATAATCTCTCCGTCAGGAAGTGAAAGTAAAGCCTGTTCAATGAGCTTTGAACTTTCCATCATCTCTTTAATCCTCAACATATACCTGTCAAAGGCATCTCCCAGCTTTCCGCCCTCGCCTGTTCCCACCGGGACCTCAAACTCAAACTTATCATAAGAAGAGTAAGGCATATCTTTTCTTAAATCCCATTTAAAACCCGTTGCCCTGAGATTCGGCCCCGTTATTCCATAATTTATTGCGTCTTCTTTAGTAAGAACACCAACTCCGCCGAGCCTCTTCATGAATATAGCATTGTAAGTGAGCAAATCGTTGTATTCCTTTATCTTCGGTCTGAAATAATTTATGAATTCAATGCACTTCTCTTTCCATCCATCGGGAAGGTCATGGGCGACACCGCCTATTCTTATGTAATTGTATGTAAGCCTTGCACCCGTCAGTTCTTCAAGAAGGTCATTTGTTCTTTCTCTTTCCCTTATGGCATAAAGAAATGGAGTGAAAGCGCCTGTATCCATTCCCATTGTCCCAAACATTATGAGATGGGAAGCAATCCTGTTCAGTTCGCAAGCAATAACCCTTATGTATTGAGCCCTCAATGGAACCTCAATCCCCATAAGCCTTTCAACAGTATGACAGTATGCAAAATTGCAATTTATGGAAGCAAGATAATCAAGCCTGTCAGTTATTGGAATAAATTGTGGATAGTTAAAATTTTCTGCTATTTTTTCCAGGCTCCTGTGAAGGTATCCAATACATGGCTCAACATCATAAACAAATTCTCCATCAGTCTTGAGAATAAGCCTCAACACACCATGGGTTGAAGGATGCTGAGGACCCATATTTATTAACATTTCCTGAGACCTTATCATCTCTTATACCTGTTATCTATCCCGTGATAGAAGTCAGGAGGAATGTAATCCTTTCTCAATGGATATCCCTCCCAGTCGTCCGGAAGAAGAATTCTCCTCAAATCCGGATGACCCCTGAAAATTATCCCAAAAAAGTCGTATGTCTCCCTTTCATGCCATTCAGCAGTTGCCCATATATCACATACGCTATCAACCTCAGGAGCCTCCCTTGAAACCTCGGTTTTAATAATTAAATAATGTTTATAGGTATATGAAAAAAGACACCACAGAACCTTCATTGCTGTTTTTTCATCAGTTGCAGTTACAAACACAAGGTGGTCAAAAAGAAGTTTTTCGTCTTCCTTTAAAAATTTTGCCACCTCTTTAACAATTTCGGGTTTTATTTCTATGGATGGCTGTGGTCCATCCTTCAATTCACCAATTTTTTCCCCGAATTTCTCTTTGAGAATTCTGTATATCTCCTCACCCGTCATTTCCTGAAAACCTTTTCCTTCATTATCTTTTCCTGAAGTTTCATTATTCCCTCAATAAGGGCTTCAGGTCTTGGAGGACATCCTGGGACATAAACATCAACAGGAATAATTCTATCAACACCTCTTAAAACCGAATAACTGTCCTTGATGAAGGGCCCACCAGTATTGGCACAACTTCCCATAGCAATCACATATTTTGGTTCAGGAATCTGTTCGTACAATCTTTTCAATCTTTCCGCCATCTTTAGGGTTATTGTTCCTGCAACTATTATCAGGTCTGCCTGCCTGGGAGAGGCTCTGAAAACAGAACCAAATCTGTCAAGGTCAAACCTTGAGGCTCCTGTCTGCATGAGTTCTATTCCACAGCAAGCGGTTGCAAATGTGAGCCACCAGAGGGAAGATTTCCTTGACCAGTTAACTACAAGGTCAAGACCCTCAAAGAGTTTGTTATCAGGAAGTTTTCTATCAATTATTCCCATTTCTCACCCTCTTTATAAACCACTCAAGGTCTCCCTTGCGCCACATATAAATGTATGGAAGGAACAGAATAAGGATGAATAACCATATCTCAAAGAAGGCGAGCCATTTCAATTTTTTAAAAACAATGGAAACAGGATAAAGAAGAATCACCTCAACATCAAAAATTAGGAATAATAAGGCATAAATGTAATAACGGAAGTTATACTGAATCCATGCACTTCCTATTGGATTCTCTCCGCATTCGTATGGAATGAATTTTTCAGGCGTATACCTTCTCCGTTGAAGAAGCCTTGAAAGAATGAGAGATATGAATACAAATCCAACTGCAATTATGAGAAAAATACCACCAATTGCAAATCCCTTTTCCAAATCTCCACCTCTTGAAAACCTATTTAATTACACTGAATTTTTAATTCAATAAAAAACGAAAACTAACTGAGGTTAAATTTTTACCTTAGGATGCAGAGGGCATCCACAACGAATGCTCCATCAGAATTGAGGATTAATGGATTTATCTCCATCTCTTTTATCTCGGGAAATTTCATCGCTATTTGAGAAAGCACAGTTATAACCCTTTCCACCTCTCCGGAATTAAACCTCTTTCCCCTGAATCCATCCTTCCAGAACCTTGAAATTTTGGGTTGGTTGCTCATATCTCCTATTTCCTCTACACTCAAAGGTGGAACCCTTATAGCAACATCTTTAAAAAGTTCTGTGGCTATACCACCGCTTCCAAAAAGTAGAATTTTTCCGAATACTCTATCTTCGGTAAAACCTGCAATAAGTTCAATACCATCCCTTACCATCTTTTGAACGGTTATCCCTTTTATAAAGGCTTCAGGTGCTTTCTTCTTTACAGCATCCACAATCTCTCTAAAAGCCCTTATAACCCCATCCCCATTTTCTATCCCTGTTTTTACAGCGCCAAGTTCTGTTTTATGAAGAATATCAGGAGAAATGACCTTCATAACAACTGGATAACCAATTTCCTTTACCACCCTTAAAGCTTCTTCTTCCGTCTGAACAATCCTTTCTTCAACCACTGAAAGCCCTGCCTGTCTCAAGAACTCCCTGGTTTCATACTCATCAAGGGTTTTCTTTCCCTCAAGAAATCCTCTCAACTTCTTTTCATTGAGTTCAATCTCTGGATATGTAAGGTTCTTCAAAATTTTCGCCCTCTCTCCGTATTTTGCTAATTTTGATAGAATAAAGGCTGCCTTTTCAGGAGAGGAAGCAACGAGTACAGAGAATTTCCTTTGAAGTTCCTGGGAAGCCTCATTACTTCCGCTCACCGCTATCACTGGTTTTCCCTTTTCATTCATTATCTTTTTCATCATATCAATAGCATATTCATCCCTCCATAGCCTTGCTTCCCTGGTATCAAAAAGGGAAACCTTCTTTCCCCTTTCTTTTATTTCCTTTCTTCCCTTTCTCGCTCCCCTCACAAACAGAAGTGGAAGCCTTACCGCTGATTTCGTGTAGTTTTTGAAGAAATTATAGAGCCTCCCGAATATCCTCTTATAAACCTCAAAACCAGAAAAGAACCTTTCTGTGAGATAACCCATGATTATGAATGCATCAAACTCATCAAATTCTGAAAGGTAAGAAAGGACACCGAATTGCACTTCCCTTCTCAATGTTCCTACAAGGTCTACCGGATTCCCTTTGCTCCAGAAAGGAGGAAGCATCTCATCCAATTCAGTTTTTGCTTTCTCCGGAAGGGGTGGAAGATTCAACCCTTCCCTATCGCAGGCTTCAGCTGCTACTACTGCCCATCCTCCTCCCATGGATATTATGCATACATTCTTACTCCTTGGAACAGGAAGTAGAGAAAATCCAGAAAGAATCTCAATCATCTCCTCTGTTGTTTGAACCTCAATTGCTCCGCTTTCTTTTATAATCTCCTTTGTAACAAGGACGTCCGTAGCCATCGCTCCTGTATGCGACAGGGCTGCCCTTGCCCCATGAGAAGTGGTTGCAGATTTGAGAATAATCACAGGTTTTTTCTTTATTGCTCTTCTAATCGCTTCATAGAACTTTCTTCCTTCCCTTATTCCCTCCACATAAAGGGAAATTATCTCTGTTTCGTCATCCTCAACAAGCATATCAACATAATGATGAATATAAAGAACCGCTTCGTTTCCGCTTCCAAAAAACCTTGAAAAACCCAGTCCAATCCTTTCTCCGAGCCCCATTATCTGAACCCCTATATTTCCGCTCTGTGAAACCAGGGCTATTTTCCCCTTTTTTGTCTGAAACGGAGAACCAAGAGCATGAAGTGAAGATGTGGCTGAGTATATTCCCATGGTATTTGGACCTATGAGCTTTACATCATACTCCCCTGCAACCTCTACAAGTTTTTCCTGCCTCTTTCTTCCTTCTTCTCCTGATTCAGCAAAATCAGAAGATACAACAACAACCCATTTTATTCCCTTTTTACCACAATCCCTGACCGCATTTATTGCCCTTTCAGACGGTATTGTTATGATAGCGAGGTCAATTCCATAAGGCAGTTCTTCTATTGAAGAAAATGTCCTGAAACCGAGCACATTTTTTTCAGATGGATTCACAGGATATATCCTTCCCTTGTATCCTCCAGTTACTATGTTGAAGGTTATACCAAATCCCCATTTTCCTGGTATGTTTGATGCTCCGATTATAGCGACTGATTCTGGGTCAAAGAGTTTTTTTATTTTCTCTTTTTCCATTGGAAATAAATAATATCAAAAAAAATCAAAAAATAAAGAATTCTGTAAAATGATAGGAAGAGAAAAGAAGAAAATACTTGAAATTTTTTAGAAAATGTGAAATAATAAAACAACTTTTTAAGGAGGTGAAACATGAAGAAGGTGAAAAAATGGGTAGGAATAGGAGCAGTGATAGGTGTTTTAATGTATGGATGCAAACCATCAGGAGGAGGTGGAGGTGGCGGTGGAGGAGGTGGTGGAGGTGGTGGAACAGAAAATTATCCTCAAAGCATAACCCTTGAGGTCTCACCAACAGAGGTATCCCTTCACGGAGGAACTGCGAACATCTCAGCGACAGTTGTTGGAGTTAACGGAGGTCCTGTATCTGTGGGAACTGTTGTTGAATTTACTGCTTCTCAGGGAACAGTGTCTCCATCTCAGGCAACAACAAATCAAAACGGCGTAGCAACTGCTACATATACATCAGGAGATGTCCCTGGGGATGTTACAATAACTGCAAAGGCTGGAGATGTGACGCAAACTGCAACAATTACAGTTCTTCCTCCGCAACTTTCAAGCATAGTTTTTATTTCCGCAGAACCAACTGTTATCCAGATTCAGGGAAGCGGTGGAACAACATCTTCAGAGGTAACCTTTGAGGTGATGGATACAGCGGGACAGCCTGTTGAAGGAATTCAGGTAACTTTTGAACTCTATGGACCTGAAGGAGGAGAATACCTTGACACGATTACCTCATCAACAAACAGTGAGGGGAAGGCAATTACATACCT
>JBBIVP010000093.1:0-8229 GCA_037439705.1 bacterium | reverse complement strand
AAATGGATTCAGGAGCAGATGGGATAGAAATTCATTGTGCACACGGATATCTCCTTCAGCAATTTCTCTCACCATACTCAAACAGAAGGACTGACGAATACGGAATGGATTTCGAGGGAAGGACAAGACTTCTGTGCGAAGTAATAGAAGTGGTTTATGAAGCAGTGGGAAAAGGGATGGTGATAGGGGTAAGATTGTGCGTTGACGAGCTACTTGGATACGGAATAACGCCAGAATATTCAAAAAAGGTGGCACAAATTATAGAAACTCTGGGAAAAGTGGACTACCTCTCGCTAACATGTGGAAATTATACCACATTCTTTACAATCTCTCCTCCAATGAATTTTCCTGTTGCCTGCTTTGCTGGATACGGAGAAATGATGAAATCTGTTGTTCATCTCCCAATTATAATTGCAGGAAGAATAAATTCTCCAGCGATAGCGGAAGAAATAATAAGGGATAAGAAGGCGGACATGGTGGCTGTAACAAGGGGGCTGATATGCGATCCAGATTTTCCAAAAAAGGCGATGGAAGGAAAAGGGCATCTCATTAGAAGATGTATGGGATGCAATCAGGGATGCATAGGGAGGATAAGGGCAGGACTTCACCTTTCCTGCTCTCAGAATCCGTCCGCAGGGAGAGAGAGGTATATGAAAATCAAGCCAGCAAGGTCAAAGAAAAAAGCAGTTGTCGTGGGAGGAGGAATAGCAGGTATGAAGGCAGCGGAGGTTCTAAGAGAAAAAGGGCATGAGGTTATATTGATTGAGAAGGAGAAGGAACTTGGCGGAAAGATAAATCTTATAAGTAAAACCCCAAAAAGGGATTCCCTTCTTGAACCTGTTGAGCATCTTAAAATTCGTCTTGAGGAAATTGATGTAGAGGTAAAATTAAAAACTTTTGCTGATTCAGAGTTTGTCCTTTCTCTTAATCCTGATTTTGTGGTTATTGCAACAGGCTCAAAGATATCAAGGGGTGTTCCCCCGCCATTTCCAGAGATAAAAAATCCCCATCATCAAAACCTGCTAACATGGGAAGATGTTTATAAAAGAGATGGAAATGTAGATGGAGAAAGAATTGTGGTGTATTCCACCGCTCCATACCATAAAGGGATATATTGCGCAAGGTTTCTCGTTGAAAAGGGAAAAAAAGTTATCCTCCTTGACCCCTATGAAAATATCCTTGAATATGGAAAAGGGGAAAGCATCTCTTCCTTTTTTCTTCTTCAGGAAATCCTCATGCTCGGAGGAGAAATTCAAACCTTCTCAGCAGTTGAGGAAATTACCGATAATGGATGCATTGTGATGAACACGATGACCTTTTCAACAAGGGAGATACCCTGTGATAAAGTAGTCCTTATATGCCCCGACATGCCCAATGCGGATTTATATTTTGAACTAAAAAAGATTGGGATGAATGTTGAAAGATGTGGAGACGCTATAGTGCCGAGGCAGATAGACCACGCCATTATTTCCGCCTTTGAGATAGCCAATTCTTTCGATTGAGATGAGGTTTAAAAAAGAAGAAATAATAGATGCTTTGAAGGATATATGCTCACCCGAAAATGTCAGTTCCCATCCCGCTGACCTTCTCGTTTATTCAAGGGATACATCTCCCCTCAAGGGAGTTCCGCCGATGGCGGTTGTGAGACCGAGGAGTGCAGGTGAGGTTTCAAAAATTGTGAAACTTGCCAATGAGCACCTTCTTCCCCTTGTTCCGCGCGGTTCTGGAACTCATCCTGCTGGATGCACAATTCCTTTAAAGGAAAATTCAATAGTCCTTGACCTTACAGGAATGGATCGGATTCTTGAGATAGACGAAAAAAACTTCAGCGTGAGCGTCCAGCCCGGAATTACATGGTCAAGACTTAATTCCCTTCTTCACCAATATAAAATGACAACGGGCTTTCTTGGTCCGGTATCTTCCTATTCAGCAACTGTTGGTGGCGCTTGTGCGATAGGCTCAATGGGATATTGCTCTGCGAAATATGGAAGCACTGGGGAAAACCTTCTCGGTCTTGAGGTAGTTCTTCCGAACGGAGAGATAATAAGAACGGGTTCCAATGCCAACCCTTCCTCTCCGAAAGGGCTTTCAAGATATGTTCACGGTGGAGACCTCACCGGACTTTTTATAAATTCTCATGGCATATTTGGAATTATTACCGAGATAACCCTGAACCTATTTCCTGAACCCGATGAACTTGGTTTTTCAACATTTGTTTTCGATGAGATAGAAAGAGGGATAATTGCTTCCCACAAAATTATGTGGAAGAGAATCCCATTAAGCCTTATATATGCTGACGGATTTCTCACAATGAATGTGAAAAATGCAGGCATCCTTTTTATTGTTGTGGATGGATTCACAAAGGAGGAAGTGAAAGGGAAAATAGAAATAGTCAAAAAGATATGCAAGGAGGAAGGAGGGGAAGATGTTGGTGAGGATTATTCAAGGATGTATTACGAAATAATGCCTCAATCCGCAATTGCCCTTGCGAAAGGTTTGAAGCCTCCGAAAGAGCTTTATTACCCGATCATCTTTCCGTGCGTGAGAATTCCAGTTCTTGATTTTATGAAATTTAGAAAAATAGCCCTTGAGATTTTTGAAGAATTTGAGATTCAGAAATATGGGATGAGATATGAAATAGTGGCATTTGCAGTCTCCAATTCTTTCCTCTTTTCATCTGTATTTCATTACAGAGAAGATAACGAGGAGGTATTAGAAATTGCAAAGAAGATGGCTTCTGAGTTTTACAGAAGGAATGCCCTTGCAGGCGGCGCATACCATCAGATGGGAATTCTTGCTCATCCGTGGATAGTTCCGCAGATAAAACCACTTCATGAAATACTAAAAAAAATCAAAAAAGTTCTTGATCCGAATGGAATTTTACATCCAGGAATGATGGGCATTGATTTTTATGGCAATTGAAAGGGTAAGAGAAGAAATATATACCTGCACAAGGTGTGGTTTCTGCAGGAGGGCAGTTGATTATAAAAGTGGGGTAAATCTGCTCTGCCCTATGGGAGAAAGATACGGAATTGATACATTCTTTGCGAGAGGAAAGGTTGGAATTTCAAGATTGATTTATGAGGGGAGGATAAAAAATTTTGATGGGCCACTCTTTGAAAGAATATATCACTGCCTGACCTGTGGAAATTGTATGGCACATTGCCCATCATCAGTTGATACGCTTTCCATTTTTTTTGCATTGAGGGAGGAAGCATTTAATAGCGGAATAGCTCCACTTGAAGTACACAAAAAATTTTTGGAAAACCTCAAAAATTTCAAAAACCTTTACGGCGGGAAAGAATTTTCTTATGAATATGAAAATGAGAACAGCAAAATCCTCCTTTTCATAGGATGCAGTTTCTATTATGACAGGGGGCTAAAGAACATTCTTGAAAAATCCATTGAGCTCCTTTTGAGATGCGGAATTGACCCTCTTGTATTCAAAGATGAAATATGCTGTGGGGATTTTGCGAAAAGGGTAGGAGACCTTTTCACATTTAATTCATTAAGGGATGAAAATCTGTCAAAGATAAAAGAAAGGGGAATAAAAGAGGTAGTAGCTATATGCAGTCATTGCTACAGAACTCTAAAAATCGACTATAAATTGAATGGAGTGAAGGTGAGCCATATAGTTGAGGTTCTGAAAAGGAAAATAAGGGAAAAAGCAATCAAACCAAAAAAGGGATGGAGAGCGGTAGTAACATATCACGACCCATGTTATCTCGGAAGGCATGCAAAGGTCTTTGACGCTCAGAGGGATATAATAAAATCAATTGAAGGGATAACCTTTCTTGAGATGAAAAGGAGTAAGGAAAATGCCTGGTGCTGTGGTGCAGGTGGAGGGGTAATGGAGGGTTTTCCACTCCTTGCCAGGGAGATAGCGGAGGAGAGACTTAACGATGTTCCTGAAGGAGTTGATTACCTTCTAACATCTTGCCCATTTTGTATAATGAACCTCAGAAAGGCTGGAAAAAGGGTGAATTATTACATTGGAGACCTTACTGAATTCATTGCAGAATTTTTATAAGGAGGTTGACATGATAAAATTTCTTACAAAGGAATGGTTTGAGGAGGTAAAAAGGAGGACAAATCTCTGTTCAGATATGGAAAGGGAAGGGAAGGAGTTGACTGCCAAAATTTTATACCACATAACCGACTGTCCAGAAAGTGTTCATGGAGGGGGTCCTGAGATATATTTCTGTTATGTGTTCAAAGAAGGGAAACTGGTTGATGTTATATTTGAAGATGTAAAGGATGCTGACTTCAAGACAACCACCACCTACGATTATCTCTCAAAAATTGTGATGGGGGAGGTCTCTCCACTTGAAGCATTTACATCAGGAAATATAGAGTTTGAAGGGGATACTGTGAGAGCTATGAAGTTATTAAAAGCCACAAACATTTTTGCAAATATCGTATCATCTATAGAAACGGAGTTTTGAGATGTTATTTTAGTAAAATATAGGAGGTGAAGAGATGGCTTTAATGAACGGTAAGGAATACATTGAAAGTCTTAAAAAGATGAAGCCCATCGTTTACCTTTTTGGCGAAAGGGTTGAAAATCCATCAGAGCATCCAATAATCATTCCCTCAAGAAATGCAGTGGCTATGACATACGAACTTGCCCATTGTCCTGAGTATGAGGATATTATGACCGCTATTTCAGGAATAACAGGAGAGAGGGTGAACAGGTTTACCCACATTTATCAAACAAAAGAGGACCTTATAAAAAAGGTGAAGATGGCCAGGCTACTCGGTCAGAAAACTGCAACCTGTTTTCAGAGGTGCACGACCATGGATACAGCCAACGCCCTTTACATTGTAACAAAGGAAATGGATCAGAAACTGGGAACGGAATACCATAGAAGGTTCATTGAATTTATGAAGGAGGTGCAGACGAAGGATTTGAATGTGGGGGTTGCTATGACGGATGTAAAGGGAAACAGGGGCTTGAGACCCCATGAACAAAAGGACAAAGACCTCTATCTAAGAGTGATAAAGAAGAATTCAGAAGGAATAATTGTTAGGGGAGCGAAAGCAAATCAGAGCGGTTCAATAAATGTTCACTGGACATTTGTTGCTCCCACCTGTGCTATGAGGGAGGAGGATAAGGAGTATGCGGTAGCCTTTGTGGTTCCTTCTGATGAGAAAGGGATAATACACATATATGGAAGGCAGTTTTCCGATTCAAGAAAACTTGAGGGATGCAAAATAGATGTAGGAAATTACAGATTTGGGGCACAGGAAACGATAATGATTTTTGATGACCTGTTCGTTCCGTGGGAAAGAGTTTTCCTCTGCGGAGAGTATGAATGGGCTGGAAGAATACCTTATTTATTTGGCTCAAATCACAGACAGACCTACGGAGGATGCAAAGCAGGGGTTTCTGATGTTTTGATAGGAGCAGTTGCCCTTCTCGCTGAATACAACGGACTGATGAAATTTCCCCACATAAAGGAAAAACTTATTGAAATGGTTTACCTCACCGAAACCATTTATTCCTGCGGAATTGCAGCGGGAGCGGAAGGAGAAATGACCTCTCAAGGCACATATTTCACAAATTTACTCCTTGGAAATGTGTGCAAGCTCAATGTGGCGAAACTCCCGTATAGAATGGCTGAGCTTGCAGTGGATATTGCAGGCGGAATAATCGGCACATTGCCATCCGAAAAGGATTTCTTCCATCCCGAAGCAGGAAAATTTTTAGAAAAATACCTTCAGGGAAAAGAAGGTGTAAAAACAGAGGATAAAATAAGGATAATAAGGCTCATAGAGAACCTCCTGTTTGGTCTTGGGGCAGTTGGATATATGGTAGAATCAATGCAGGGGGCAGGACCTCCGGAGGCGCAGAAAAGTATGATTAACAGGCTTGTGAACTGGGAAGAAAAAAAGAGACTTGCTAAGGAGATAGCAGGAATTAAAGGAGATGAGAAATGAAAGAAAGAAGATATGGCTATTTTTCAAAAATTGAGGAAGATAGAACCTGGTCAGGTTATCCTGTGAAGGTTTTCTATACGAATGATGACATAAGGAAAAAGGATAAATCCCTTCCAGGAGAATTTCCTTATACGAGAGGAATATATCCGAATATGTACAGGGGAAGATTGTGGACAATGAGAGCGGTCTGCGGGTTCGGCACACCGAAAGAGACGAACGAAAGATTTAAGTTCCTTTTTAAAGAAGGAGAAACCGGACTTGATGTGATTTTTGATATACCCACAATGACAGGGATTGATGCAGACCATCCCGATGTAAGGGATGAGGTTGGGGTTCAGGGAACTTCCCTTTGTTCGCTTCCAGATATGGAGGAAATGATGGATGGAATTCCTCTTGATAAGGTTAGTTCGTCACTCGTCATCACATCCTATGCTTCTCCTGTTATCCTTGCCTTTTACATTGCTACTGCTCAGAAGAGGGGAATTGATATAAGAAATCTAAGGGGGACAATACAGAACGACCCACTTCACCATCGTTTTTGCGGATATCCTGAAGAGTTCACTCCTACAGAACTCTGCCTGAAAACTGCTACAGATATCATTGATTTCTGCACAAAAAATATGCCACTTTTTTATCCCCAGAACATCAATGCCTATGATCTGAGAGAAAATGGATTGAATGCTGCTCAGGAGATTGCCTTTTCCTTCGCCATGGCAATGGCATACATTGATGCCTGTTTAAAAAGGGGATTGTCAATTGACGAGTTTGGACCCAGAATTGCTTTTTATTGTTCAGCCCATATTGACATATTTGAAGAAGTGGCAAAACTGCGGGCAATGAGGAGGATGTGGGCTAAGTTGATGAAGGAAAAATATGGAGCAAGGGATGAGAGGACGATGAGGTTCAAATTTGGAGTTCACACTGCTGGATGTTCTCTCGTTCCTCAGGAACCTTTGAACAACATAATAAGGGTTGCTTATGAAGCATTAGCAGCGGTCCTCGGAGGGGTTCAATCCCTTCATTGCTGTGCTTATGATGAGCCCTTAGCCCTTCCCACGAAAGAAAGCGCAAGAATTTCATTGAGAACACAGCAGATTCTCGCATACGAAACTGGTGTTGGAAGATGTGCTGACCCACTTGGCGGTTCTTATTATGTTGAATACCTTACAGACAAACTTGAAGAGGAGGCGAACAAAATCCTTGATGAGATAATGAAAAGAGGTGGAATGGTGAATACAATAAAATCTGGATGGGTTCAGGGAGAGATTGACAGGTCTGCCTATCAGTATCAGAAGGAGGTAATGGAGAGAAAAAAACTCATAGTTGGGGTCAACATTTTTCGTTCACAGGAAGAGACAAAACCATTGCCAGTTCACAGGATTTCAAAGAGAAAGAAGATGGAGCAGATAAGGAAGATAAAGGATTTGAGAAAAAAAAGGTTAAGGAAAGAGGTTCTTGATACTCTCAGCGCTCTTAAAGAAGCTGCGAAGAATGACAAAAATCTAATTCCCTACATAGTGGATTGTGCGAAGGCATATTGCACTATGGGCGAAATAATGGGTATAATAAGGGAAGCTTACCGCATGAGGTATGACCCGCTTGGAAAATTGAAATCCCCACTAAAATGAAAAGAATAAAGATTCTGCTTGCCAAAACCTCACTTGATGGGCATGACAGGGGAATAAAGGTTTTGAGTTTAGCATTGAGAGACGCAGGATTTGAGGTGATTTATCTCGGAAAGATGTTAAAGCCAGAAGAGGTTGTGAAAACCGCTATTGATGAAGATGTAGATGTGATAGGACTCTCTTTTTTATCAGGCGAGCATATAGAGCATACAAGAAAGGTTTTAAGGCTCATAAAAAAAGAGGTTCAGAAAGATGTTCTTTTTCTCGTCGGTGGAGTTATTCCGCCCCAGGACATAAAGAAGTTGAAAAGGATGGGAGTAGATGAGGTATTTCCTGCAGGTAGCCTCATAGAAGAAATAATAAGGTTCATAAGCGAGAATGTAAAAATTAAATAAAAGTATGACACTTAAATTTTTGAAAATCATTGAAAAATAAAAAATTCTATTGAAATTTTAAAGTATGAGCAGTTTGAGGGCATTCAGCATTAAAGAGGCAGAGCTCATAAATGCAATAGGAAATGCTATGATTCCAGAAGGTGGTAATCCCCATTACAAATTTTAGGACCTCGTCCTTGACCTTGAGGTTGACAGATTTTTGATCCACGCTCATAGGGACATAAGAAGGGCTATAAAACTATTTCTGAAATTAGTGGAGTATGGACCGA
>JBBIVP010000092.1:0-8240 GCA_037439705.1 bacterium | reverse complement strand
TTGCAATCTCCATGGAGGAATTTTGAAAGAAAGTCAAAAACCAGTCCTGCAAGTTGGTAATTAAGGGGATCGGGTGGAAATGATGCATCGGGGTCAATCTCGCAGGTGCAACCCAGAACACCGAGGTCAACTGTTAAATTTGGCTCTATATCTTGGTCAACCAATTCAATCCATGTTGTATTTATGCTTGGTTTTCCAGTAGATGGGTCAAAATCAGGGCATATATCAATTATGTTCTTGTTATTTGTATCCTGCTTTATGCTCATCTTCGTCTTTATAACAATGGCATCAGCATATAGGTCAAGGTTTGCAGCAACATATACAGCACCACACTCTCCTTCTGCACCAGGGCATCTGGTGCCGTTATTTTCACACAATTTCACCGATGCCTCTACGCAGGTCCTGTCCCAGTTTCTGTTATTATTTTCTGATGTTCCTGCTGGGTCGTTCTGGTCCCAGCCATATCCAACAGGTGGGAGTGGAGGGATTCTCTTAGCCTCAGAATCGCCCCAAAGGGCAATGAGTGCCTCTATCTTCCCCTCTCCTTGATTGAACCATATCTTTGCCTCACCCCTGTTTGCATAAACAAGCCATCCATCATTCATTGTGGTCCAATTTGTATCCTTTGTTCCATCTCCATTTGAATCATAAGTAACTGTTGCATTTCCTGAACCGGAGTTTGGGCCGTAGCAGCTTGTTGCTGTGTAGCCCTCCAATGAGCAATTTCCAGCATTCTTGAAACCTCCCTTGCCAGCATCAAATACGCAGAGGTCTGCTGATGCACAGGCATCTACACCTGATACAGATGATGATGAAGCAGCATGAGTACCCTGACCGCAAAGCATACCGTTGAGCATTGTTATAACATCCGGTCCAGCAAGCATCTCTCTTATCTGCCCCTCCAAGTATTGAATCAATCCATTAAATTCAGGTGATGTGCTGTATGTATTATTAGGTATTGTCCAGCTATACATTCCATCATCAAAAACCTCTCCACGATACGCATCGTCCTGGCAGAAACCCCAATATGGTGCATCAGTTCCTCCTGTTGGACAGGAAGTTGAAGTATTAACATAATAATTCCTGTAATCTATGCTCGGAAAATCGCCGCCTGTGCATCCAAAACTCATTCCCTTATCCACAGTTATTGGAGATGTTGATGGAACTGCAAGAGATGGTGCTTTACCCCTTGATGTCTTAACCAGGAAAAAAACAAAGGAAATGACAACGCATAAAAAACCTATTGGCAAAAAAATTCTCTTCATTTCATCCCCCTTCTTTCATTATTATAATTATAAAATAAAATTTGAAAAAAGTCAAGTGGTCTTTTAATATTGTAAAAAATGACCTATTTTCTTACAAAATTTCAGTGGGGATTTTATAATTTTCTCACATATCTCCTCAAAAACCTCCCTCCTTTCTTTGATCCCATTTTTATCTTTATTCTTTTTGCTGGACTTCCTACCTTCCTTCTCAACTACCTGTTATGGAAAA
Organism: bacterium; assembly: GCA_037439705.1. Taxonomy (GTDB): domain Bacteria; phylum JBBIVP01; class JBBIVP01; order JBBIVP01; family JBBIVP01; genus JBBIVP01. The sequence continues at coordinate 6,746 of JBBIVP010000092.1, read as the reverse complement.
AAAAGAAAAAAGATATAGGAACCCTTTTTGAATTCTATGCGGTTTTGGTAATCGGGCTTTTACTTTCCCAGCCAATTCACCTTCTCTTCACATTATTGTTTATTGGATATAGAGAAACTTTGATAGAATTTTTGAGCCTTGAGGGAATTTTTGATATGAAAATTGGAATCCTTTTCACATTCTTTTACTTCATTCTTCGTAAAAAAAATATATTTGATACATACGATACAATCCTTCCATTTCTTTTCCTGTTTCACTTCCTCTTTCACTTTTTTGCCTTCGGTCTCGGATGGAGCTCCGGAAAGCCAACATCCTCTACATTCGGGGTTATTTTTCACCCAAAATCAGAGGCGGGAAAACTCTTCCCATATCCAATTCATCCAATTACACTCTATCACTCAGTTTTTGGTCTTGTCGTTTTTTTGTTTCTTCTGTGGCTTTTAAAGAGAAGAAAGTTTGAAGGGGAGGTTTCATTATGGATTGCCTTTTTTGGAGGGGGGATGAAGGTATATGAGAAGTTAGTGATTGAGAAACTTTCAATTCTCAAATGGGTGGGGAAGTATACATTTGTTCTATCAATTTTCGTTTCGGGTTTATCCGTCATTCTTCTCGTCTCTTCTTATATAAAAAATAAAAGGCTTTCTTCTTTCAAATGAAGAAGTGGGCTGTAATTCTTTTTATCGGGCTTATCTTCTATTTGAGGTTCGCATTTTTAATAACAGTTATGGCTGAGGAGAGAACCCTCGGTGGTTTTTATGAACCTGTAAGGGTAGTGGGTGTCAAAATGGATGAAACGGGAAACCCTCGTCCCATAATTATTCCTTCGGAGAATGAGGAGTTCTCAAAAGAGAAAAAAATTGGACCCATTTTATTTCACATTCGCACATCCATAAAGGACCCCCATCCAGTTGTAAAACTCAAAATTTTTGAAAGGGAATTCCAGTTACTTCACCTTTCTTATGTGGGCGTATTACCATTCACATACATTCCAAAAATATATATAGAAATTTTCGGAAAATCAATTTATTCGGTTCGCTCCTTTTTTCTTTTCATCCTTCTTATCTTTCTCACAATTTACAATGGTTTTGTTAAGAGATATAAAAAAGAAAACCACCTATTGATTTCCATATACCTCATTACATTTCCCATCTTCGGTCTTATGTTTGCTGCTCCTTTCCTTGGAAATGCTCCAATGATATTTATAACCCTTATTGGAATTTCAATGATGATAAAGAATGTCCTGAATAATTCATCCATAACCTCAAAGGAACTGGTATTATTTTTTTTCCTCTTCGGATGCATCCTCAACTTTCACCTCCTTGCAGGTGGAGCAATCCTCTTTTCCATCATTCTTTCATTACTTTTAACAGAAAAAAATATCTCATTCAGGATAAAAACCCTACTTTTAATTTTTGGGATATTTATCTTTCTCCTCCTCGTTTTTCCATACGCATTTACCTCAATTATTGATCTAAAATCCATATTATTTCGTGGAAAGGGTTCTTTTCAGGATTTTTTACTCCTTCCATTCTATTCCATTTTTTATTACTTAACTGGTTTATTTTTTGGTCCATCATTCGCTGAGGTTTTTCTACACGACAAAATTGACATTAAATACATACCATTTTCCATCCCATCAGGAATTATAATGGGTTTCGGTTTCTTAGGGCTGTTCTCTAAAAAGAAAGAAAAATCTGAAAAATTTCTTCTTCTCCTTTGCCTTTTTTATATCATCATTACAATTTTTGCAGACATCCGCCCATACCACATATCCTACATCCTTCCATTTCTTTCCCTATTCATAGTTGATGGATTGAAGAGTTCGGGTCTAAAAGAAAAAACCATAAAATTTGTTCTTATAATTGGCATTTTCCTTAACATAATTCAGATAGAGATGTTGAGGGATAGCATAAAAAACTCATCCCTTTCCCTTTCTTTGCACAAAGAGGTTAAAAATTATTTGATAAAAAACGGGATAAGAAAAATACACAACATTGCAGGAATGTACGATTATGTGTTTATATCAGAAGAAAAAATTGAGGTTATAGACTTTATTCCATTCATCGGGTATAACCATCCCCAGGAGAGAATATACCTTTCCCTTCTTCTTTCAAAAGGAGAGGTGGTTCTTCTTGAAAGCTATAAGAGGGCTGGAATTACAACTGGAGTAAGCCTTGAGGAGGTTATGGATATTGCAGAAAAAACGGGATTGAAACTCAAGGTTTTGAAAAAATTTCCTGATGAAGGAAGATATGAACTTGTCCTTATAAGGGTTGAATGAAGAGGATTTTATTTCTTCTTATAGCAGGGGTCATTTTTTTTACGAGATACCTATTTTTAATAACAGTTATGGCTGAGGAGAGGACTACAGGAGATTTCTATGAACCATTAAAGATAGTTGATATAAAGAAAGACCCTTCTGGAAAATTAATTCCCCTTTATGAAGAATTTAAAACAAAAAGAATTGGTCCGTTTGAATTAGTGGTAAATTCATCGGAGAAGGATTCTTATCCAAAAATGAAGATAGAGGTTGGAAATAAGCAATATGTAGTTTTATTTGCTAATTATGTCGGTCCAATTCTTCAGGTTTATATCCCGGGAATTTATATGAAAATTTTCGGAAAAAACATATATCCTATAAGGTCCATCCTCTTAATCATCTTTTTCTTCTTTTTGTTTTTTTACATAAAATTCGTTGAGGAGTTTCAGAAAGATAAAACGCTTTACTTAGCCATGTTTTTAATCACATTCCCCATTTTCTCCTTTGAATTCCTCTTAACCTCATTTATAAGCCATCCAGTTATATTTTCCCTGGAGATTCTGCTTGTGATGAGAATTAAAAAAAACATTGAGAATTCTTTTATCTCCTCTTCAGATGCATTTATTATATTACTCATCGCAGGTCTTATATTACACCTCCATCTTCTCGCAGGCGGTGCAGTTCTTATATCAATTATTTTTTCATTTTTGATAACAAAAGGAAATATATCATTGAGGGTTAAATTGCCTTCAATAACAGGAGGAATTATTCTTTTTCTAATCCTTATATCCCCATTTTTCCTCATCTCTCCTTCTCAAATTTTCAAAGACATCATTCGGGGTCAAGGTCCATCAAAAATTTTTCTTTTTAGTGCGCTCATCCATTATATTGTTGGAGTCTTTGCTTTTCCTTCATTCGTTGAGGTTTTTCTGGGAAAGGAATTTGGAACAAAATATCTTCCGCTCTCCATCGTTTCAGGTTTGATTCTATCCATCGGTTTTGTTGGAATGATTCCAGAAAGAGATGAGAAATTCAAAAAATTTGTATTTTTGACATCCATTTTTTATCTCATCCTCACCATCTTTGCGGATGTCCGCTCCTATCACATAAACTACATACTTCCTTTCATCGCTTTATTCATCCCTCAGGGATTAAAAAAATTTTTATCAGAAAAAACCATAAAATTTGTTCTTATAATTGGCATTTTCCTCAACATAATTCAGATAGAGATGTTGAGGGATAGCATTAAAAACTCATCCCTTTCTTTATCATTACACAAAGAGGTTGCCCGGTATCTTGCGGAAAACAGAATAAAAAAAATCTATAATTTCGCCGGAAGGTATGATTACATATTCATTGAAGATGAAAAAATTGAGGTTATAGACCTCGCTCCATTTTTCTTCGGAAAGGGAATATCATACAAAACCATTTCTGATGCTCTTCAGGTCTCAAAAGGTGAGGTAATTCTTGTTGAAAAATTCAGAATCTCAGGATTTACTACAGGAATAAGTCTTGAAACTGTAATTGATGTGGCAATGAAGAGCGGTTTGAGGATAAGGGTTTTTAAAAAATTTCCTGATAGACAGAATTATGAACTTGTTCTTGTGGGGGTAGAATGATTGGTGAGGTTCTTTCAAGGTTTCATTTGGTAATGAGGGAACTCATTCATTTCAGAATCCTCGGCGTTGAGATAAAAAGCCATACATTCTTCGGATATATGATAGGGGTTCCAATTACAATTCTGATGACTTATATTATGTGGAATAGGTGGAAAAAGGACATTCGGACATTAACAACCTTTTATGCCTCTTTTCTCATTGGATTCTCTATCTCATTCCCCTTATATCTTCTCATCATTTCTATTATTAAAAAACGCACGGGTGGCACGATGTTGATAATGTGGACCTTCTCTCTTTTCAGTTCATTCCTTTATCTTCTTATTTATCACAGAAAAAAATTGCTGGATTTTTATGACCACATACTTCCATTACTTGCATTTCTCCTTGGATGGGTAAAACTTTTTCACTGCTTTGTCTTCGGATGCTGTTTCGGAAAGCCAACTGAACTTCCATTTGGGGTTATATTTCATCCTCAAAGCCCTGCTGGATTAAAGTATCCTGGGGTTCCGCTCCATCCGGTTCAATTATACCATGCAATTGCCTCTTGGGCAATAATTCCACCTGCACTATACCTTCTCAAAAGAAAGCACTTTGATGGAGAGGTGATTATGTGGATGTTTTTATACCTTGGGGTTATGAAGACTTTTGAATTTCCCTATTTCAGGGGTGATACGGATGCCCTCTTTAGGGTATGGATAATATCCATTCCTTCCCTCTTGATTTCCCTTTCTGCTCTCATAATTTCATACTACAGATTCCTTTCAAAAAAGGAGAAAATTCTTGAGAAACCTTTTAATTAGAATTCCACCTTTATGAGTGAGATTATGGGATTATTATCCGATGGAAAATTTTTTATAATCTTCACCTTCAATCCATACCTTCCTGCTAAATCCATTACCTTTTCCTTGCTTATTCCAGTGCTAAATTCCCTTCTTTTAAACTTCTCTACCATAACAACCTTCCCCCTTGCATAAAGAAGTGATAAAAGCAGTCTTTCCTCTGAAGGAGAAAGGAGATAGGGATAAAAATGAATGGTTTTTATCCTTCCACCTGAAAGGAGTTCAAACCCTGTCTTGCTAAAAAAGTTATAGACCTCATTTATTCCATTTCTTTCAAGAAATTCTAAAACATCCTTCTGAAGCTTCAAAGAAAAGTATGAATTCAATATAGATTTTCTCAACATCTCTATCTGAACGAAATTCAGAAATATGCTCAATATCACTATCCCATGAATAAATTTCTTTGAAGCACCAATACGAATAAAATATGAAAAAATATAAGGAGCAATGAGAATAAATATGCAATCAAAGTGAAGGGGCCGAAGATAGGGTGAAGCCATTGTAAAAATAAAATAAAGAGGAATTGTTATGAAAACAAACCTCTGAAAACTATTTTCCCTTCTATTCCTTATAATCTCAACAATGGAAAGGAAGATAAGAAGTCCTGATAAACTTGAAAAAGGGATATAAATGTAATCAAATCTTCCCCTCGCTTGCATATCAATGAAAAAGGATGGGAAAAAGGTAAAAGCAATAAATAATACAAATGGCAAAAGTGGAGCAAGAATTATTTTTTTAATGCCAATTTTTCTTCCCTTTGAAAGGAATAAAATTATATCATTAAAGGATATGCCCGTTAGAAAGGGGAGAATTAGAAGAAGAAAAATCAGCGTGGAAAATAAGATGGAAAAGAATCCCAGTCTTTTGAAAGAAATTGTTTCCCTTTTTGTGAGTAGAAAGGCAATGACCATTGATGCAAGAAGGGCACCACCTGCAAGGAGATGAAAATGAAGGATGAGACCACCAAGGAGGGAAAAAAGAATTAGGTCTTTCGGAAGAATGAAATTCTCAATTTTCTTTATCTTTATAAGAAATAAGATAGAAAATATAAATACAGCTGTATTTGCCCACATTGTTAAAGAGATGAACCTTGATGAAAAGAAGGGATGGGTGAGTAAAAAGAGAAGTAGAAGAAATGCCTCCTTTTCTTCTTTGCCAAGGATTCTCAAAAACCTCAGGTATAAAACAATACATAAAACAAAAGTGATTAAACAAAGGCTTCGGACAGTATATATGCTTTTTCCAAAAAGAGTTAGAAAAATCCTTGGAATGTATATGTAAAGGGGTCCTGTATAATTGTAAAAGAGGATTGGATATGCATTATCTCCTATTTTTATTCTTGAAATAAAATAATTGTGATAAGAATAATTGGGCTGGAATATGAGGGTAATTGGACCAATTTTTTTAAACGAGAAATCCTCCTCTTTTGGGGCAATGTATGCCTCTACATTTCCATTAACCATTTTTATGCTCAAAACATTTATAGGCTCATAAAAACCTCCTACTGCCCTTTCCTCATCTATTACACAATAAATAAAAAGATACCTCCATAAGTAAACAATTGTTATAACAAAAATTGCTATTACAAAAATTATATTTTTCCTTCCCCAATTCACATAAAAATTTTAAATTAGAGTTCTCTAAAAGGCAAATAACTTTCTCTTATGGGTCCATCTTTACATAGATTGCGTATGACCAGTTTTGTGTGGGATTGAATGTAACCGTATATTCAACCCAGTATATTCCAAATGGGTCAATAGTTAAAGAAGGTACCTGCATCACATATTCACCACCTATTTCACCTGATATTCCATATCCTGATGAGGAACCAGCGACGCCAACCCATTCGCTTCCATTCCATTTCTTGAGATATAAAGCAAGACGAATCTCAGGAAGAACAGAGAGATTTAGCGTCGTAAAAGCCACAGCAGGAAGGTCGTCTTTGTCTAAAACTATGGTAGGTATGGAGAAAGGAGTTAAAAAACCCAATCCACAGCCTGATGCTGAATTCCCCAGTTCAACCCATTC
>JBBIVP010000091.1:0-8286 GCA_037439705.1 bacterium | reverse complement strand
AATTTCAGAAAATGAACTATATAACAAGCAATTTGTAGAAAAAGGAATAAGAGAAGGCAATTTTTATAAACTCCTTGAAAAGGAACTCCAGGAGGGTAGAAAACTCTATGAGGAAAGGGTGCCAGAACACATAAGGAATAAATATAACTTCCTTGAGGAAACCATAAAACAATTCATAGAAAAGAAGAAAAAAGAAATGGGATTGATGTAAAAAGTGGAGGATTCAAAGGAAAAAAAGATAATTGAAATATCATCCCTTAGAGATGATTTAATTGTTGAAAGGAAAGATGAACTCTGGAACCTTCTTAAAAGCGACAGCTGGAGATTGAGAAAGGTCGCGGAAGAGAAATTAATAGAATCTGTAAAAAATGGCAAAATCAAGAAAGAGGAGGCTTTCGCTGAGATATATAAAGGGTTGATGGATGAGGAAGATGCAAACAGAAGGAATGCATCCTTTGAAATCCTTATTGAATTGATGGAATTCCTTTCTCCATTTGTTTTGAAAAAATTGAAGGAAGAAAAGAATGAAGAGATTTTGAAATTTCTCATAGAGGCTGTGAATATAAAAAAAATTGAATCAGCGACCCCATATTTAGAAAAACTACTTAAGCATCATAATCCAAACATCCGGTTTGCAGCGATAGAAGGTCTTGGAAACATAGGAACGCTTTCTGCAAAAAAAAGCCTTTTAAAAAATCTGAAAGGAAATACAGGCGAAATTTATGCAGTAATAGATGCACTCACATCCTTAGGAAATAGAGGAATTTCTTTAAATCCAAAACTTGTTTTGGAGTTTATAAAAGAACCATCGCTGGAGCCAGTGTGTCTAAAATACCTTGGTACCACAAAAAAAGGGTCTGCTATTAGATACATTTTTGATGTTTTGAAAAAAACAAAGAAACCCATTTCCATAAAAGAAGGAATAAAATCTATTGTTAAAATCATTCTTTCTACAAAAGAGAGGTCAAGAATAAATTATGTGAAAAATGCTTCTAAAAGTCTTGATATAAAAGAGATAATTGTTGCCTTTGAGGGGTCAAACGATGAAGAGAGGCTTTTCCTCCTTTACTTCCTCTGTTTCATTGAAAGGAAAGAATTTTTTGAGAAGATGCTTGAAATAACAGAAGAAATTCAGATGGAAGTTGAAAAAAAAGCGGTTCCCTTTTCCTTTCTCTCATCGGATTCCTTCCCCCTGCTCCTTAATTCCTCAAAAAAAGTAGACCTTAAAATCCTCGTGATGAGAATTATAGAAGTTCTGGAAGTTGATTCATGTCATGAAGAGTGTCTTGAAAATCTTTTAGCCAGTGACACGGAATTAAGCATAGCTTCACTTATGGTTATAAAAAAGGTCGGGGGAGAGGCCGCCTTTGATTTTATAATAGAAAAATATGAGGAACTCTCAAAAAAACTTCCGAGAGCCCTTTTGAGGGAAGCACTAATTGAAATAGGCAAGAAATTTCCTGGGATTGCTCTGAAAAAACTCTCTTCTCTTGGTGGAAAACTTGAGAAGGATTTTTTTTCTATCGCAATAGAGCTTGCCACACATTCAAAAAAATTTCCAAACTGGCTCATCAATAGAATTTCGTTTTTCATAAACCACCCTGACAGGGATATAAGAGAAAAAATTGCAGCTTCCCTATCAAAAACGAGGAAAAAAGAATTTTTAAAGTTTCTTGAAGTTTTGAGATTTGACGAAGCCCCTTATGTTCGTAAAGAGGCATATAATGGGCTTTTAAAGAATGTGAAGGATAATCTTTCCTATTTTCAATCTGCATTCAATGACCCTGATGACTGGATAAAGGTACTTGCCATTGAGAATTCTCATCTACTTCCCAGAAAAGAATGCCTTTACTATCTTTCCCTCATGTTGAAGGATAAAAGCCCCATAGTTTCTGAAAAGGCATTTGAAAAGTTGAAGGAAATGAACCTTCCTACTTCTGTTTTCCTTGCAGGATTTGAAAATCCATCGGGCGAATTTCTTGAAAGACTTTTTTCTTTTTTAATACAAAAGAAAGGAAGGAGGTGGCTGGAAAAAAAATTTCATACAGCACTTAAAAACGGAAGGGTTTCTGAAGCAGCTTTGAAACTCTTTGGAGGGACAGGGTAGAGTATGGCAGAGAGAGAGAAAGAAGGATACGAAGAAGTGATAGAGTATATAAGAATAAAAACGGGAGTAGAACTACCTTCAGAGATGAGAGAGGTTTATGGAAAAAAGATTTTGACGAGGGCAAAGGATTTGAAGTTGAAAAGTTTAAAGGATTATTATCTGTATCTCAAATATGACAAAAGGGGAGAGGAGGAGTTTGAAAAACTGATTGACATGGTTCTCACAAAGGAAACCTATTTTTTCAGGGAGGAGAAACAACTTTCTGCTTTTGTTTTTGAAATTCTTCCTGAGGTGATGGCTTATAATCAGAAAATGAAAAGAAAGGAGATAAAGATATGGTCTGCAGGGTGTTCAACGGGTGAAGAAGCTTATACTCTCGCCATCCTTTTAAATGAGTATGGAGAGCTTGAAAAATGGGATGTGAAAATAATCGCCACTGATATTAATCCCGAGGCAATAAAAAGGGCAAGAGAAGGAATATATGGTGAGAGTTCTTTCAGAAACACAAAAAGTATATACAAAATGCTTTATTTTGAAAGAACTGGGAACGGAGTTTATTGTGTAAAAGATGAGATTAAAAAGATGGTTACATTCGCAAAGAAAAATATACTTGATGCTGATTTTTCTTCAGAAAAATTTGATATAATTTTTTGCAGAAATGTTCTAATATATTTTGATAAGGAAGCAAAAAGAAGGGCAGCTGAAAACTTTTATAAGGCGTTGAGGGAAGAAGGATTTCTTTTTTTAGGACATGCTGAATCCCTTATCAACATCTTTCCACTTTTCCAGATCAGGCATTTTAAAAATGACCTCGTATATCAGAAGCCGGCTTTAAAAAATGATTAAAAAAAGGGTATTAATAGCAGACGATTCTGCCTTTATAAGGCAGGCTCTGAAAAAGATGCTTTCAAAGCATGGAATAGAAATTGTTGGAACAGCAAGCAACGGAGAAGAGGCAGTATCAAAGGTTCTTCAGTTGAATCCGGATCTCCTCCTTCTTGATCTGGAAATGCCGAATCTTGATGGATTTGGAGTGATAAGGATTCTCATGAAAATTTATCCTCTCCCCATCCTCGTTTTCAGTTCAAAAACAGGTACAGAAAATATATTTAAGGCAATGGAACTGGGAGCGATTGATTTCATTCCCAAACCATCAGCGAAGGCTTCTTATAAAATATATGAAGTTGAAGAAGATATCATAAAAAAAATCCACTGGGCACTCCTCACAGATATAAGGAAGAAGTTCAGGGATCATATTCCTCTGGAAACAAAGGCGAAAGAGCCCTTTATAATTCCATCCGAGGAATATAAACCTCCGTCACGCATAGTTATGATTGGTGCTTCAACAGGAGGTCCTACAGAGATAACACGCCTTTTTTCACAGCTTCCGAGTGAACTGGATATTGCAATTTTCGTTGCACAACACATGCCTTACGGATTTACGAAACCCTTTGCTGAAAGGCTCAATAAATATACAAGTTTCAATGTCAAAGAAGGAGAGTCAAGGGAGCTTATAAAAAAGGGGAATGTCTATATATGTCCGGGTGGGTACCACATGGAAATTTTCACAGTTGAAAACAGGTTCAGATTGAGGCTTTTAAGAAAAAGCGATGAGGATAAATATGCCCCTTCTATTGATGTTCTTTTCAAAAGCGGAGCAAAAGTTTTTGGAGAGAGAGCGATGGGAATACTCCTTACAGGTATGGGAAACGATGGAATTGAGGGTATGAAAGCCATAAAGGATATAGGAGGAATTACAATTGCAGAGTCTGAAGAAACATCCATCCTTTACGGCATGCCAAAAGAAGCCCTTGAAAAAAATGTTGCTCAGATAGTTCTTCCTTTATACCAGATTCCATCCGCCATCATTAAATGGGCAAAATCTGAAATAAAAAAGGGAAATTAATAACTTTTATTTTTTTCATAAATATATTTTAGTCCATAAAGGGTTATATGAAGGTCAACAATTTTTATAGTCTTGCTTTTTGGAGCTATTAGAGGAGCATATCCGCCTGTTGCAATGACAAGGGGATTATCTTTTGCCTCACTTTTTATTAGCTTTATCATTCCATCCACAAGCGAAACATATCCATAAAAAAGGCCAGATTGAATGCTTTCAACGGTGTTCCTTCCTATTACTCTTGAAGGAGCCTGGAATTCAACCTTTGGAAGTTTTGCGGTTCTAAGAAAAAGTGCCTCAGAAGAAATACCTATGCCAGGTGCTATTGCTCCGCCTATGTATTCGCCTTTTGCGGTTATGTAATCAAAGGTTGTGGCTGTTCCAAAATCAACTATTATTAGGGACCTCTTATACCTGTAAAACCCCCCTACGGCATTGGCTATTCTATCAGCTCCCACTTCTTTTGGGTTTTCATACATTACTGCTATACCTGTTTTTATCCCGGGACCGAGAATTACCGGATTTAAACCGAAGAAATTCTTCAGTGTTTCTTCAAAAAGGGGCTGAAGAGGTGGAACGACACAGCTCATACATGCTCCATCAATTTTCTTTTCACCAAACTGATTTAAGAGGTTCAGAATGAGAAGTCCGTACTCATCAGATGTCCTGTGACTTTCTGTAGCAAGCCTCCACGTCCTTTTCAGTTCTTCCCCTTCAAAAAGTCCGAGGGTGATATTTGTATTACCTATGTCAATGGCAAGGAGGTTCATTAAAGCACCTCTCCTGTATATATTCTATTAACCCTTTCTCCGTTCATAATCAATAAAGACCCGTCATTGTCTATGCCCGCAAACCTTCCGCTGATTATCCTTTCACCTGATTTGACAGATATTACTTCTCCATAGGGGATGGTTCTCTTTCTATATTCCTGAATTATGAAATCATTTTCCCCCACCAAAAACTTTTCATAAAGGATTTCAAATTCTTCTATTATTTTTTGAAGGAGATGAACCTTTCTCTCCTTGAATCCGTGCTCGGATAGGGAAGTAGCATTTTTAATGAGTTCGTTTTTCTTTTTAGGAAGATAAAAATTTATTCCAATTCCTACAACTATGAACGAAATAATTCCGTTTTCAATTGAGGATTCACAGAGTATTCCTCCAACCTTTTTTGAGGATATCAGTAAGTCATTCGGCCACTTGAGGCTTACATTCACTCCAGATTTTTCAATAGCCATGGCGCATGCAACTCCACTCAAAATGGTGATAAGTCCACCATTTTCAGTAGGACACAAAGGTCTTAAAAGAAGGGAAATGAATATGTTTCCTTTATATGAAAACCACTTCCTTCCATATCTTCCCCTTCCTGCAGTTTGAGTATTGGCAATCACCACTGTCCCTTCTTCAGCACCATCTTTTGCAAGCGAAAACAGATAATTGTTTGTAGAATCAATGGTTTTAAAATAGATAAAATTTTTGAACCTTCCGCAGGGTTTCATCTCCCAGGGATAGGGAATATCCGGAAAAGAAATTAAAAGATACCCTCCTTTATTCACGCCCTGTATGGAATAGCCGAGTTCTTTCAGTTTGTTTATATACTTCCATACCTGTGTCCTTGAAATGGAAAGCTGTCTTGCCAGAAATTCACCACTCACCCGCTCTCCCTTTTTTAACTCACAAATTATTTTTCTCAGATGCTCCTCACTCCTTTTCAACGCTTAAGACCCCCAGGATAACATCGTGAAGAGGTATTTCGTCTTCGTTCACAAGGGTGTATATCCATGTAAGAAAAAGTGGAAGTGTGAGGATGAAACCGAGAATTGATTTTAAGAGGAGAAGCGGAAAACTCAGCTCCCTCTTATATGCTGAAATTTCTATTTCAAAAAAAGCTTTTCCGATGGTTGAAGCCATAAGATAATGGGAGAGCGAGAAATAAAGGATTGTCTCAAGGAAAATTATAATTCCCCACACAAAAAATTGCGAAACAGAAAATGCCCCATCCCCTAAATGATAGGGTAAAAGTGTAGTTAAAACGCCGATTGAAAGAATTATAATAAGATCAATCAAAGCTGCACCTGCCCTCAATCCTATGGGGGCGGGGATGAGAACCTTTTTCTCAGGTTTTTCTTCTTTGAAAGGAAGCTCAAGGGTTGATGGTTTTGTCTTTTTCCTTTCATCCTTTGTTTTTTCTTCTACAAAGACTGGTTCCGATTTTTCAACCCCTTCATCTTCAAAAAGAATAGTATCTTCTTCCAGCTCTGCCCCACATTTTGGGCACTCATAGGTTTCCTCAAAAAATACATATCCGCATTTTGGACATCTCATATTTTATCCTCATTCCTGAACATCCCTTTACTCATTCTATTCTGTCCTTTACGAGATTTCAACTTTTATTGTTGTATCTCCTATTCTCAGTATGTCTTCGTTTTTAAGTTCTTCTTTTACAATTCTTTTCCCGTTCAGGTATGTTCCATTTTTGCTATCCATATCTCTTATGTATATCTTTCCGTTTTCATATATTATAATTGAATGCATCCGTGATACAGCTTCATCGGAAAGTTGAAAATCAACATCTTCCTCCCTTCCTATGATGAATGGGGTATCAGAAACCTTTACACTCTTTCCTTTATCAACTCCTTTGGTTACGGTCAAAACGATGGTCAATCCCGTTGCCTTGAAATCGTATAAAAATGAATCGGGCGCCGGTTTGTAAACAGTGGGCTTTTCATTTTTCCCCATTTTTAGCCTCCGAGATTTATTTCTGAAATTAATATGGAAGGAGAGGTTATCTCCTTTATGGTCCTGAAATCGTTACCTATGGCCTCTATTTTATTAAGCATATCAAAAAAGTTCCCGGAGATGATGCCTCCAGTGAAAGGTTTTCTTTCCCCATTTTTTATAAAAATTCCGCTCGCTCCCACTGAAATTTCTCCGGTGACTGGATTTACCGTATGCCCTCCTATAATTGTTGTGATTATGCATCCCTCTTCAAGTCTTTCTGAAAGATTCTGGAGGGAAGTATCTCCCCTTATGAGAATAGATGAGCCTGTGAGTGCTGGAGGTGATGGAGGACTGGATTTTGAACTTCCTTGCGGTTTTTTTCCGTAAAGCCTTCCTAAGGCAGTATTATAGAGAAAATCCTCAAAAACCCCATTTTTTATGATAAAACTCCTTTCCTTTTTTACTCCTTCGCCATCAAAGGGCATGTAGAAAGGTTCTCTGAACGAGGGATTATTTTCTTCTACCGTGAGGATATCAGAAAAAATTTTTTCCCCTTCTTTTCCCTTCAAAAGGGTCCTGTTTTTGAAAAGCGCCTCCGCTGTGAAGGACTGTATAAAAGCGTCAAAAAACTCGCACATCACTCTGTTTATAAGTATGCCTCTGAAAATTCCTGTAGGTGGTTTTTCACTTTTCAAAAGGGCTTTTGCAGGTTCCACGAGAAAACCGGACAGTTTTTTTAAATCAAAATCCAATTCATTAAAATAAAAGAAATCATAATTTATTTGTTGATCGTTTTCCATTTCCACTATTATTTCTCCTCCTATGATTATTCCCTCTGTGCTTCCTTCCACATTCATTCCTTTTGAATTTTTGATGGATAGGTTCCTTTTCTCAAAGGTTATAAAAATTTTTTCAATTCTTACTCCCTTCTCTTTTTCAATCTCGTTCCTCAGTTCCATAAGGATTTCCTTACCATTCTTTTGAGATATATTTAGAGGCTGTTGAAAAAATTTCTTTTCATATCCTTCTGGCACAGGGTCCTCCGGAAATTCAGAATTCAAATTCCCTTTTAAAATTCCTAAAAAAGAATCTTCATCTATGAAATGAGGAAGGAAGGTAAAGGCAAATTTTTTTCTCCAGTACCCTCTTCCTGTTGTCCAGATTTCTTCAAAATTTGTAGAATTCAAAAAGAACCTGTCCATTTCTATTCTGAAGCCATGAATCCAGCATTTTGATATATCCCATTCCATAAGCTTATTTATTCAGCACATTTTTGATAAAATAATAGAGCCTTTCCTCAAGGTCATCAGGTATCTCAACCTCAAAATTTTTAACCACTTCCACGCATTTTCTATAGGTTTCAATAAATCTATGACATTCCTCACAATCTATTATGTGAACCTCAAACCTCCTTGAAATCTCTTCATCAAGCGTTCCTTCTAAATAATCAACGAGAAATGTGTATATTTTTTTACATTCCTTCTTTCTTCTCACAGGTTTCCCCTTTCCACAACTGGTTCAACTTTTTTCTTCAAAAGAAGTGATGCCCTTTGAAGCAT
>JBBIVP010000090.1:0-8449 GCA_037439705.1 bacterium | reverse complement strand
GCAGGTTTACAGGTATCAGGGTGAGAGGGGATAGAATTTTTCTTTTCCTTTTCGCTTTTTCCGCTGTTTTGCTTTTTATCCCGGGTGCCTTTGAATTCACATACAGGGCTAAATGGTATTTTCTGCCTGGTATATCATTTTTATACCTGTTTTTTGTGCTGAAAAAAAATGGAGAATTAAAATTCAGCCTCTTTCATCTTTTTTTTGTTCTTTTTATTCTTTTGTCCTTTATCTCCATTTTCAATTCTTATTCTGTTTCAAAAACGATTGAAGGACTTATTTCCCTTCTGGGACTTTTTGCATTTTCAATAGCTCTTTTTAACGATGGAAAAAAAGAGGTTATTTTTAAATATATACTTTTATCCGTTTTTGTGGTAGTTGTTGGAGGATATCTTCAGTGGATTTTTCACATAACTGGAATAAAAGAACTTCCAAAGGATGCGTATGGTACTTCTATGATAAACTTTGCTATTGGGCACAGAAATCCATTTTCCCATCTTGTTGCTTCATCTATACCCCTCATATTTTTATTCTTTCCCTTTTCATTTTCCCTTCCGGGAGGATTATTTTTTACAGGAATTTCTTTTTTAAGCGGTTCAAGGGCTGGCGTGTTCGGGAGCATTTTTGCATTTTTTGCATCGATACTTTTCCAGAAGAGTCTAAAAAATTCTATCTTTTTCATCCCCTTTCTGCTCGTTATCCTTTTAACACCCTCTTTTAAATCCGCTTTGAAGAAAACACTTGATCCATCCTACGAACCTAACAGAATCAGACTTCTTCTCTGGCTGGATTCTCTAAGCATTTTAAAAACTCATCCGCTTTCGGGATGCGGGCTTTCGGCCTTTCCTTCAGCTTTTCCATTTTTCTGGTCCGATGAAACTGCATTTCTGATTACCTCAAAATATCAGGTTCAATTTGTGGAAAATGCTCACAACGATATAATTTCAAATTTCGTAGAAACAGGGATTTTTGGCGGAGTCATATTTCTTGTGATGATTGGATACGGAGCTTTTTTGCTTTTCAGAAAAAAGGATGAAAGCTCAAGGTTTCTTCTTCTCTCTTATATTACAATTTTCCTCATTTCCCTCATTGATTACCCGTTAAGGAATCCCGCCACGCTTTGTTTTGCTCTTTCAATCATTACCTTTTCGGATTCCCGGATTATTTACAAAATAAAACTGAATCCCTGGGTATTTCTTTTTTCAGGACTTGTATTTGCGGTTCTTTGTGTTATTTCTCTTTTTGTGAGAATAAAGCTCACATCCGTTTATATGAAATTTTTGAAAAATCCAAATCCATATTCCGCTGAGGCATCAATTCAAATTTCCAGAAAATTTCTTTTTGACCTGATTTTTTATAAAGACTATTACTACTTGGGAAACTTTTATGGAGTAAAGGGTGAAACAAAACTTGCAGAGAAGTATTACAGAAAATGTTTAAAACTCTTTAATGGCAATTTTGTGGCGCTTTATAATCTGGCAGAGACAAAGATGAAAATGGGGGAAATAGATTCTGCTAAGAAAATTCTTCTTGAAGTTTTGAGGCTTTCTCCTTATCATTTAGCAGCAAACGGAGCAATGAGTATGATTTTGAGATATGAGGGAAAAATGAAAGAGGCTGTGATATACGATGAAAGGATAAAAAAATTGAGGGAAAAAAGATGAAGGAAAAATTTCCAAAAATAATCCTCATAGTTGGTGATGCCATAATTCTATCCTTATCCTGGTTGTTTGCATACTGGACGAGGACAAGATTGGTTTCAATTTTTGGTTATCAGATTAACCCGTTAACCCCATACCTTAAAGCATTACCACTGGTAATAATTTCATGGCTGGTCGGGAGTTATCTATATGGTCTTTACAGAAGGAGGAAAGATATAACATTGGTGGAAGAAATTCAGATATTTATAAGGAGCGCGCTTCTCGGAGCAGGAATTGTTATGTCGATCGCCTTTCTTTTTAGAGAGTTTTATCTCGGAAGGTCTGTGGTTTTGCTTTTTAATATTTATAATTTCATTTTTCTTGGTGTCTTTAGGCTTGTTTATCACAGAATTGAGAGAGAATTGAGGAAAAAGGGTTATGGTAGAAGGAATGTTATAATTGTGGGTGCTGGGGTTACAGGGGCAAGGGTTCTTCAGAAGATTCAGGATTATCCTGAAATTGGATTTAATGTTATTGGATTCGTTGATGCTGACCCTGAGAAAGTCGGGAAAAAAATAGGAGGCATTGAGGTTCTTGGAACGCCCGATAAAATAGAGGATTTCATAAAGAAATACAGGGTAGAGGAGGTAGTTATTGCTCTTCCATCCATGCAGAAAGATAAGGTAATGGAATGGATATCTGAGATGGAAAATACAGGGGTTAGGTTCAGGCTTGTTTCAGAGGCTTTCAACGTTTTATCAAAAGAAAGCAGGGTTGACCTTGTGGGAGACTTTCCCATTCTTGAACTTGGAAGCGGTGAGGTTTCACCAGTTTATCTTTTTTTGAAAAGGGTTATGGATCTGGTGATAGCAGGATTTCTAATAATTCTAACCTTTCCACTCTGGATTTTTATAGCAGTTGGTATAAAACTTGATTCAAAGGGTCCAGTATTTTTTAAACAGGAAAGGGTAGGGTATAAAGGCAAAAAATTTATCCTTTATAAATTCAGAACTATGTTCGTCCATACCCCTCTTTTTTCAGAGTCCCCGAAAAATGAGGATGACCCGAGGATTACAAGGTTTGGAAGGTTTTTAAGGAGAACAAGTCTTGACGAACTTCCACAGCTTATAAATGTTCTAAAGGGAGAGATGAGTCTTGTAGGACCAAGGCCGGAGATGCCATTTATAGTTGAAAGATATTCAAAGTGGGAAAGAAAAAGGCTTGATGTAAAGCCTGGCATTACAGGATTATGGCAGATTCTTGGGAGAAAGGACTTGCCACTTCAGGAGAACATACATTACGATTTTTATTACATAAAAAACAGGTCAATAGTTCTTGACCTTTTCATAATTTTCAAAACGGTTCCAGCAGTTTTAAAAAGAAAGGGAGCCTATTAAAAATGAAAATTGCAAAAGTCAAATTGCGAAATGATAATTATCCAAAAGTTAGGAATTAGAAAAAATTTTGCATTTGTGCGATAACACTGTTGATTTGTTCCAACAGGGAGTAGGAGGATATAAATTTTGTGGTAGCGAAAGGAGAGGCAAAAAAAATTACCTTTTCACAATCTCTAAATTTTCAATTCCATTCCTTGAAAATTCTTGAAGGTAACCTTTTACAAGTCTTTCCTGTCTTTCCATTATTTCTTCTTTGCTTGCGTTTTTGAGATTTTCTTCACCGAAGGACCTGATGAGGTCTCTGTAAACCAATCTGCTTATCAACTGATCCCAGAATATAGAATCTTCATATTCATTTATAAATTCCCTTATATTTGTTTCTTCTTCAAACTCGCTAGATGGCATATAACCATCTATTTCTTCATTGTATTCAGTGAACTCTCCCAATCCGTATCCATCAGCCAGCGAGAAAAGATATTCTTCAAGAGACACGTATTCTTCCACATCTTCTGCGTTTCTGTATGTGGCTATCCATCTTGCTATGTAGCCAAGCTTTAGCAGGGCTTTAAATTGTTCTTTTGTGAGTTCTATTTTCATATTTCCCCCTGAAATCTGGCGACGGTAGGACTCGAACCTACGACACAGGGCTTATGAGACCCCTGCTCTACCTCTGAGCTACGTCGCCATTTTTTGAGATTATACAATTTTAAAACATTTTAAGCAAGCGATTTATCTTTTATTTTTTTAAATCAAATCTTCATTCCCTTCCCCCATGCTCGCAATGTCGTGTTCTTCTACAAATTATTGTTGAAAAGAGAAAAAGTTCTGTTTATTATTTCCAAAAATTGGAAAAGGAGGCAAAATGAAAGTAGATTTTCTTTTTACATCTGAATCGGTAACAGAGGGACACCCAGATAAAATGTGTGACCAAATCTCAGATGCTGTTCTTGATAAAGCACTTGAAAAAGATAAAAACTGCAGGGTTGCATGTGAAGCGCTCACGAAGACCGGGGTAGTAGTTGTGGCAGGAGAAATAACAACAACTGCTGAACTCAATTATGAAGAGATAGTAAGGGGAGTTATAAGGGATATAGGATATACATCCTCTGAAATGGGTTTTGACGCAAACACCTGCGGGGTCATTGTTATGGTTGGAAAACAGTCAGAGGATATAAAAATAGGGGTTGACAAAAAAAACAAAAAGGAACAGGGAGCCGGTGACCAGGGTTTGATGTTTGGATATGCATGCAGGGATACAGAAGAACTTATGCCTATGCCAATAGTTTTTGCTCACGGTATAGTAAAGCGACTGGCAGAGATTCGTAAGAAAAGAATTGTGAATTTTATAAGACCCGATGGAAAAAGTCAGGTTACTATGAGATATGAAAACTGGAGACCGAAAAGTGTGGAAGCAGTTGTCGTATCCTGTCAGCATTCTCCAGATGTAGGAGATAAGGAACTTAAGGAATTTGTCATTGAAGAGGTTATAAAAAAGGTTATAAGTAAAGACCTTCTTTCATCTAATGTTAAGTTTTTCATAAATCCAACTGGAAGGTTCATTATAGGTGGTCCTCAGGGAGATTGCGGACTTACCGGTAGAAAAATAATGGTTGATACATACGGAGGATTCAGCAGACACGGAGGAGGGGCTTTTTCAGGAAAAGACCCGTCAAAAGTGGACAGATCTGGAGCATATATGGCGAGATATATAGCGAAAAATATTGTTGCAAGCGGAATTGCTGAAAGATGTGAGGTTCAGATAGCCTATGTTATAGGGGTTGCTGAGCCCGTTTCTCTTTATATAGAGACATTTGGTACCTCTAAAGTTCCTGAGGAGAAGATAGAAAAGGTAGTGAGAAAACTTTTTCCACTGAGACCGAGAGAAATAATTGAAGAACTTGACCTTTTAAGACCACTCTACAGAAAAACCGCAGTTTATGGGCACTTCGGAAGAAATGAAAAAGAATTCACATGGGAAAGGACAGATAAAGCAGAAAAAATAAAGGAGATGTTAAGTTGAAGGTACCTGCATACGAAGTAAAGGACATAAATCTTTTCAAAAAAGGGAAGATGAGAATAGAATGGGCAAGAAGGGAAATGCCAGTTCTTGCTTCCATTCACAATAATTTTCTAAAAAGAAAGCCATTAAAAGGAATTCACATCTCAGCCTGTCTTCATGTTACCACAGAAACTGCCAACCTTGTTCTCGCTTTGAGGGACGGAGGAGCAGAAGTAGCACTCTGTGCCTCAAATCCTTTAAGTACACAGGACGATGTAGCATCAGCGCTTGCGAAAGAAGGGATAAAGGTCTATGCTATAAAGGGAGAGGACCGAAAAACTTATTACAATCACATAATTTACTGCCTTGAAAACAGACCTCACATTACAATGGACGATGGTGCTGATCTTGTTTCAACTCTTCATAAAAAAAGAAGAGACCTGATAAAAAATGTTATAGGTGGAACTGAAGAAACCACAACCGGAGTTATAATGCTAAGAGCAATGTGTGAAAAAGGGGTTTTGGAGTATCCTATAATTGCTGTAAACGATGCATATACGAAATATCTTTTTGATAACAGATATGGAACAGGGCAGAGCACAATAGATGGAATTATGAGGGCAACAAATATTCTTCTTGCAGGAAAGAAATTCGTCGTATGCGGATATGGGTGGTGTGGAAGAGGGATTGCAACAAGGGCAAAAGGAATGGGCGCGAATGTAATTGTTTGTGAGGTTGATGCTATCAGGGCTCTTGAAGCAATTATGGATGGATTTACTGTAAAACCATTAAAAGAGGCAGCGAAAGAGGGGGATATATTCTGTACTTCTACAGGAAATTTAAATGTGATAAGAGAAGAACATTTTAAACTGATGAAAGATGGAGCAATTGTTGCCAACTCGGGACATTTTAATGTGGAGATAAACATTCCTGACCTCAAAAATCTTTCAAAAAGAATCAGAAAAATAAAGGACTTCGTTGAGGAATTCAGTTTGAAAAATGGAAAAAAGATATACCTCCTTGCAGATGGAAGGCTTGTAAACCTTTCATCAGCAGAGGGACATCCTTCTGCGGTGATGGACATGAGCTTTTCAAATCAAGCCCTTTCTGTTGAATTTCTCGTGCAAAATTCTAACAAACTTGAGAAAAAGGTTTATCCTGTTCCTCAGGAAATAGACAGCAAAATTGCACTTCTCAAATTAAAAAGCCTCGGGGTATCAATTGACGAGTTGACCCCGGAACAAAAAAGATATCTGACTTCATGGGAATTCGGGACTTAGGTGAAAATTACCGGAGGGGATAAAAAAGGTATACCTATTAAGGTTCCTAAAAAAGCTGCCAGACCCCCTACAGGAATGATAAGGAGTGCGGTATTTAACATATTGGGAGAGAGGAGTTTAAATTCAAATATCCTTGATTTATTTGCTGGAAGTGGTAGTTTCTCAATTGAAGCATTGAGCAGAGGTGCAAAAGGTGCAGTAATGGTTGACAATTCTAAAGAAGCAATTGAATGCATAAAGGAAAATCTGAAAAAAACTGGTTTCGTTGATAAGACAGAGGTTTTGATGATGGATTTTTTTAAGGCTATAAAGGTTCTGAAAAAAAGGAATGAGAATTATGATATAGTATTCATTGACCCTCCTTTTGAATTTCCATTAAAAAGACTTACGGGATGTTTTGAACCTTTCTCATCAATTGTAAAAGAAGATGGCGTGGTTGTGTTGAGGTTGAAAAAAGGAACCAGATGTGGAAATTTTTCTGATTTTGATGTTTATTCAAGAAAAACTTATGGAGACTCTGAAATATATTTTTTGAGGAAAAAATGAAAAGGGTCTCAGCAGTTATTTATCCTGGAACCTTTGACCCTATAACAATAGGACACATAAACATAATAAAAAGGGCTCTTAGAATATTTGATAAAGTGATCATTGCAGTATCAGAGGATACTGTCAAGAAGACCCTTTTCACAGTTGAAGAGAGGGTGAAGATGATAAAGGAAGCCTTAAAGGGGTATAAAAATGTGGAAATTGAGACCTTTAAGGGACTTTTGATGGACTACGCAAAAAAGAAAGGTATAAATACCATTTTGAGGGGATTGAGGACTGTTCAGGATTTTGAATACGAACTCCAGATGGCACTTGCTAACAAAAAACTAAATCCTCAATGTGAAACAATTTTTATGATGACAGAAGGAGCTTATTCATATTTCAGTTCTTCCCTTATAAAAGAAATAGCGTCTCTTAAAGGAAATGTAAAAAGTATGGTTCCCTCTTCGGTAGAAAAGATGATAAAAAAGAAATTTTTTAATAAGAAGGAGGTGTGAGTATGCTGGCAAAAAGGGTAAAGAAGATAAAACCATCACCTACTCTTGCGGTAAGTGCAAAGATAAAAGCAATGAAGGCACAGGGAATAGATGTAGTTGGGTTTGGAGCGGGAGAACCCGATTTTGATACGCCGGATAACATAAAGGCAAAGGCAATTGAAGCAATAAATGCTGGTTTTACAAAGTACTGTCCGGTGGAAGGAATTCCTGAACTGAAAGAGGCGATTGTTGAAAAAATGAAAAAAGACCTTGAACTTGAATATAAAACATCAGAGGTGATTGTTTCGTGTGGAGCAAAACATTCAATATACAATGCCCTTATGAGTTTAGTTGATGAAGGAGATGAGGTGCTCATCCCTGCTCCCTACTGGGTTTCATATCCCGATATGGTTCTTCTCTGCGGAGGAAAACCAAAAATTGTAAAAACAAAAGAAGTTGAAGGATTCAAACTTGACCCGGATAAACTTAAAAGAGCCATAACTCCTAAAACAAAAGTAATAATTTTAAACAGCCCTTCAAATCCTGCGGGCGTGACCTATACGAGGGAAGAGCTTGAAGATATAGCCAAGGTCCTCCTTAAATACAAAAAGGTATTCATAATTTCTGATGATATTTATGAAAAACTCGTTTACGATGGAATAAAATTTTCAAATATCGTTCAGGCATGTCCCGAATTGAAGGACAGAACAATTGTAGTAAATGGTGTTTCCAAAACATATTCAATGACGGGATGGAGAATAGGATATGCCCTCGGTCCAAAACCAGTAATAGATGCTATGATAAACATCCAGAGTCAAAGCACCTCAAATCCAACTTCCATATCAATGAAGGCTGCTGTAGAAGCATTAAAAGGTCCTCAGGAGGCAGTTGAAAATATGAGAAAGGAATTTGAGGCAAGGAGAAATCTCATTGTGGAGGGGCTGAATGCAATAGAGGGAATTAAATGTCTCAAACCTATGGGAGCATTTTATGTATTTCCAAACATATCCTCCACATTTGGAAAAAAGACAACTTCAAAGAAGGTGATAGACGGAAGTTTATCTTTTTCAGAAGCTCTTCTTGATGAACCAAAGGTGGGAGTTGTTCAGGG
>JBBIVP010000089.1:0-8484 GCA_037439705.1 bacterium | reverse complement strand
ATCTTTTTTCAAAATTATTTCTCCACTTTCACTTTCAAGGTCTTTTTCTTCAATAACTTTTCCATCAGGAGAGATGAACTTTAAAACAACCCTGCATTTCCTGCATTCTTTGAAATTTTTATCCTTTACCGATATTCTGACACTTTCTCTCCCTTCTTCCAGATTTATTTCTCTGAAATAGGGGTCTCCTGTAACCCAGTTCAATATGTTCTGCATCAGCCTTGTATATACCTCAATTTCGCCTTTAAGAACTGGATTAAAGTACCACTCCCAGAGTGAATTTGTTGCAATCACCACACTTCTTCCCTTTCCACTTTCACCGAGCACAATAATCGGGTTTCCTTTTCTGTCCGTCATAAGAATAATGCTATCTTTTTTAGTCCTGATGTCAACATTGAGTGTGCTTAATGGTGGAAGTTTTTCAATAAAATCCTTTAAGAAAGATGTGATTGGGTGACTTTCACCTTCTTTTGTGAGTTTTGACTTAAATTCTCTCTCAACATATGTTTCGTATGAATCAAAGAACTGAACAGGAGATATTTCCTCCACAGGAGTGTTTGAGTATCCTCCTTTATAAAATGCCCTGTCCCCTCCGAGCATTATGAAACCAGTTTTTCCTGTTTCAACCACCCTTTTAATGCTTTTCAGAAATTCTAATGGTCCGTATGGAGCATAGTTGAAGTTCTGAAAGATAACAGCATCAAAAGTGTCAATGGCTTCAACAAATATTTCCCTTGTAGGAAATGGGATAAGACTGAGTTCGCTGTCGGAAAAATAAACATAATCAGATGGAGTCCTCAAAATCATAAATGATATGAGCTCAATGCTCATATTCTTTTTGAGAAACCTTCTCAAAAACCTGACATCCCATGTAGGAGTTCCAACAACCTGTAAAACCCGGATTTTATCCCTGAGCACCTTAATGTAATCTGTAAAGGAGTTGTTTTTATCCGTTATCTCTCCGGAAAAGGAAGGGAGGACAATGTGAAGGAGGTGGTCTCCTTCTTCCTCAAGGGTCAGTTCTTTAATAACAGCGTTTTTTTCTTTCTTTATCAAAACATTCTCCTCAGAGACCTGATTTCCGTCGAGAAAAACTTTTAATCTTCCAGTTCCACTTATTCCTTTTGATCTTATTATTATCCTTATGGAAAACGGAACTTTTTTGAACACTACCGCTGGAAATTCAACGCTTTCTATCCATACATCTTTTCCAGATGGGGGTGGTATTTTTACAGTGTTTACAGGGATGCCCTTTTCTCTCAAAAAATCCAGTGACTTTTGAGACCGGTCAATTCCGTCAGAAAAAAGAATTAGCCCTTCATAATCGCTTCCCATTTTTTCCATGAAATTCTGAATGGAATCAATTATTTTAGTTTCCCTGGTTGAATTTTTAATGGAAAGCAGGCTGTTATAGGAAACGGGTGTGACCCTTTCATCCAAGGTAAAGAGGTCAACCTCTTTTCCGATTGAATGAAACTCGGTGATGATTTTTCCAAGTTCCTTTTTAACCCTGTTTATTGCTCCACCATCTTCGCCAAGAAAGGTGCTTCCAGATGTATCAATAAGAATCCCTATCTTTCCGGGTGTCTCAAAATATGTCGGTTTGAACGAAGAGAATCTCAGAAAAGCCATTGAAAAGAGGAAAAAGGACAGGCATCTTAATGCTGTAAGAAATATCTTTTTCCACCTTTTTTCCAATTTTTGAAGGGACCTTATTGAAAAAAACATGAACGGAATAAAGAGAAATATGAGAAAGGCAACTTTCCATGAATTAAATTCAAGAAACCTCATCTCAGCCTTCTTTTTATAAATGGTTGATGGACCTGGTCAAGCTTATAATCTGTGGTTAATGAATACATTATTATATTTATGAGAAGCCTCATATAATACTTTTTTTCAGGAGCATTCTGAAGAAGATTCTTTGAAAATATCACAGCGGTTCTTCCATCCACATCAATTCCTTCAAGTTCAAAACTTTCTGCCATTTCCTTTTGAAATAGAAAAAAAGTCCTGAAAATAACGCTTGAGGGAAGAACCGGCTTTATGCTTCCAGTTCCAAATATGTCTTCAAATTCTTTCTTTATCTCGGTAAGAAAGAGTGAATTTTTGTCTTCTGAACTGCTGTCCACGAGCCATAATCCACCTGCACTTATGTGTAAAAGAATTTTCCTTTTTTCTTCCACTCCAAAAGCAGGAGATACATTTTTTCCCGTAATATAAATGAACGGGCTCATGAACAGGTTTTCATCGTTCAGGTCTCCATAATAAGGTTCTGCAACAACTTCAACTGATGTTATTCTTGTCAGTTCCCACAGCACCTTTTTGACTGAATCGTATGTGGACACATCTCCATCATATTTGTATTGGACCCATCGGAATAGAGGAGAGACCGCAAACAGTTCTGAATTTCCAAACAAAGAGAATGCAATGACTATTTTTAGAAACTTTTTCATCTCAAAAGTATGGATTCAAGAACCAGAAGAATTCCGGTAAAAAAGAGGGCATATTTCCAGAGGTGAATTCCGGAATAATTTTTCGGGCTTTCGGTTTCAGATTCCACAAATGAAAGAGGAGTAAGAAGGGATTCTTCGGTTGGATAGAGATTGGCTACAATTGTTTTCCCGCCTTTTTGATATATTCCGGGCACTTCTGATGCTTCTATATGCGGTTTCACAACGGTTTTTTCTCCTTTACGAATGTCAAATCCGCCTCTTATCTCAATCACTTCTTCATTTTTTGATGAACGAAGAACTATCTCTAACATCAATGGCACAAAAATCCTCGCTATTGGAAACTGGCTCCAGTCCGGATCAGCAGTTGTTGTAAGGATGTAAAAATTTTTATCCGGTATTTTCAAAAGGAGAGGTTCTCCGCTTGAAAGAATGATTATCGGTTCTATTTCTCTTGAACTCTCAGTGAGGTATATTTTTTTTACAAAAATTTCATCAAATATATCTTCTCCATAATGTTCTGAGAACCATAATGGTTCAGAAGCGGGACGGAGCTTTCTCCGTGCCTCTATTTCCTTAATTCCACGAACTTTAATTCCCATAAACTCACAGACTTTTTTGAAACCATCACCTTCTCCTGCTGAAACAAAAATGGGGATTTTCTGGTTAAATGCTGAGTTAATGAGGTCTTTCACATACTGGTTCCATGCTGGATTGAGCAGGAATAAAAACGAATACCTTTCCTTTTCCAATTCTAACCCTTTCATGGTAAACGGAACTTTTTCTTTTATTCTGATATTCTCCTCTGTAGAAAGAGTTTTTTTTATGTAAAAACTTTCATCCAGATAGGGCACTTCAGATGGTGAAAAATTGAATATTCCAACGAGTTTTTTCTCACCTCCTTTTTTTGCCACAAAGTAATAATTATCCGCATCAAGAGCATCTCCTGTTATTTTTATCATAGTCCATTCCGAATTTTCATTAAAAGTTGTTCTAACAATTTCCTCTTCATTTAATTCTATTTTTCCGCTTGAACTTGAAATACCACTTTTTACCCCCCATGTCACATCTACCTTTCCATTGCTTTTAAGATGAAATTCAAGTGTTCCTCCCTTTATTTCCACCCTATCTATCCATGCATTTGGAAATTTTTTCCCCTGAGAGACATCTATCATTTTTATTTTCCCGCCTTTTAACTCTTCATATCCCTCCTTTCTTCCGTCGGTTATCCATAGAATTTCCGAAAACCCCATCCTTGACAGTTCCTCATAACATCTTTTTGCATTTCCATTTTTAAAATCTGGCTCCAGTTTTTCATTCAGAATTTCATCTATATAGACTCCCGTCAATGTATCCGAGCATTTGAAAACCCTTGCATCTTTGGCTTTCATAAGAATTTCTTTTGCGATTTCAATTTCTTTCTTAAAAATTCTTTTATTCCCGTCAAAGGTCATGGTGCTGTATGAAGAGTCAATCACAATTCCAAGTCCCTCATTTTTTTCAGGAAGGAGTCCGCAGGAAATTTTTGAAACTGAAATGATAAAAAGAAAGATGATGCTCATTCTGAGAAAGAGCAGTAATAAGTTCCTTACCCTCAAGTACCATTTGTATTCCCTGTAGATTTTCTGGAGTATCTCAAAAGGCGGGAATTTTGTCTCCTTTTCAGGTTTTTTCCCGATAAGGTGAATGATGATGGGCAGGAGGACAAAAGGAAGAAAATAAAAGGCATAATGGTTCATCTTTTTCCAAGTTTTGTTAAATAGTTTATAATAGTTTCCTGAAGTGGCATTGAGGTTAAGGCATTTATATAAATTCCCCCCCTCTCGGTGATAGTTTTTTCAAGATTTTTTTCCCATTCAGTAAAAGCCTTTCTGTAATACCTGTTCAACAGATTCGGATCAACAAGAATTTTTTCATCTCCTTCGGGATTTTTAAAAAAAGCTTGCTCAAAGCCAATAACTTCTTTCTCCTCCTCGGCAATTATGTGAATTATGTCATATTCAATGCCTTCAAAGGATGACAAAAATTCAAGAGCCATATTTTCTTCATAAAGCATGTCTGACAGAACTATTACCTTTACACCTTTTGAGTTTATATTCATCTCCTCTAAAAATCTAACCGGTTTTATTGAGCAATTCGGTTTTATCATGGAAAGGGCAATAAAAAAGTTGAAGAAAGCGTCTTTTGATGGAGAAGGAGGAACCTCTGGAAATCCGGAAAATGTTTTCAGAAGGATTCTGTCTCCCTGTGAGATTCCAAGATATCCGATTATTCCTGCCAGTCTTACCGCATAATCAAGTTTGTTATTTTTCCCGAAATCCATGGAGTAGGAGTCATCCACACATAAAAGAAGGTCTATTCTTCCTTTATCCTCTTTCACCTTTACCATTAACTTCTCTCTTCTTCCGTAAAATTTCCAGTCTATGTCCCTTATATCATCGCCATTCGTGTATTCCCTCAGTTCTATAAAATCCGTTCCCCTCCCTCTTATTCTGCTTTTATGGTGTCCTGTAAAGAGTCCTCCTGTAATTCTTCTTACTTCAATATATAACCCCTTCGCCTTTGAAAGAATTTCTTCCTCAAACTGGAGTTCTTCGTTCATTCTTCAATAAGCATCCTTATAATGTCATCCGATTTTATTCCCTTTGCTTTTGCTTTGAATTTTAAAACAATCCTGTGTTTTAACGCTGGGACCGCTATATTTTTTACATCATCAGTAGTTGGAGAAAATCTACCATCAATAAAGCATTTTGCTTTTGCTCCCATAATTAAAAACTGTGAGCCTCTTGGTCCCGCTCCCCATTCTAAATTTTCTTTTACAAAATCAGGGGAATCTGGATTTTGAGGACGGGTTTTTCTCACAAGTTCAACAGCATATTCCACCACCGACCTTGCAACAGGAACACCCCTTATAATTTTTTGAAGCTCAATCACTTCCTCTCTATTTACCACGCTCTTTATTTCCACATCCATAGCTCCTGTGGTTTTTTCCACTATTTCCACCTCTTCCTGTTTTGATGGATAATCCATATCAATCATAAACATAAATCTATCCAACTGGGCTTCAGGAAGAGGGTAGGTTCCTTCCAGTTCTATCGGGTTCTGGGTTGCAAAAACTATGAAAGGTTCTTCAAGAAAATATGTTTTTCCTCCACTTGTAACTTTATATTCCTGCATCGCCTGAAGGAGTGCGGACTGAGTTTTTGGAGGAGTTCTGTTAATTTCATCTGCCAGAAGAAGATTTGTGAAAATGGGTCCCTGAACAAATCTGAAAAATTTTCTTCCTCCCTCTTCTTCAATTACATCGGAACCCGTTATATCAGAGGGCATAAGGTCAGGCGTAAATTGAATTCTTGAGAATTTGAGCGATAAAACCTGAGAAAGCGTGTTTACGAGGAGGGTTTTTGCAAGACCTGGTACACCCACGAACATGGAATGTCCTTTTGAGAGAATGGAAAGAAGCATAAGTTCTATAGGTTTATTCTGTCCCACAATAATTTTTGAGATTTCTGTTTTTATCAGCTCAATTTTTGAGATATATCCTTCTATTTTTTTCTCTATTTCCATTTATTCCTCTACCTTTTCAATTCTTATAGGAAGGAGAACTATTTCAATTCTTCTGTTAAGTGCCCTTCCTTCTTCTGTGCTGTTATCAGATACTGGATGATGTTCTCCGTAAGCAACTGCTGAAAGTCTTTTCGGGTCAACCCCCAGATATTCAAGATATCTCACCACATTTACTGCTCTTATGGCAGATAATTCCCAGTTTGTGGGATATATTTTCTGAAGCCCTGGACCTATGGGCATGTTGTCCGTGTGTCCTTCTACCATAACTGCATGGTCTTCATACTGATTCAGAATCTCTGCTATTTCCTCCAGGACCTTTACTCCTTCCTCCTTTATCTCTGCCCTTCCAGAATCAAACATAATTCTTTCAAGCAAACTGACATAGATTCTGTCTCCTTTTCTTGTCAGGGTTATATCTCCTGATGAAAGCCTTGCTTCCAGTTCTCCCATAAGTTTGTCGTAGGCTTCCTTCATTTTCTCCATCTCCTTAGCCTGGGTCTCTTTAAGTGATTCAAGTTCTTTTATCTTTTCCTCAGAAATCTGAAGCATCTCCTTACATGCCCTTTCTCTTTCAATCACTGGTTTATAGAATTTTGCATAAAATAATATTCCAGCACCTACGAGTATTAGATCTAATACTAAAAACAACCACACCCATACCCTTGAAGTTTCTCCCTTTTTCTCCATTTTTGCCTCCTAAATAGTTTTTTAAAAATTATATAAAAAATCAGAAATTAAAGAAATTTTTCTCTCTTCCTCCCCTTTTCCCCCACACCTCCTCCCTCTCCCTGCCTTTAGCTTTTCAGAATTTTGTTAAGTTTCATTGCGATACCCATATCTCCTTTTATCTTTAATTTTCCCTGCATGAAAGCCATCTGGGAATTCAGTTTTCCCTCAACTACCGCCATGAAGTCTTGAGCGGACATACTTATTGTGCATTGAGCATCAGGAGAAGGTCCTTCTTTTACGCAGGGCGGGTCAGATTTAAGGTCAACAACCCATGTTCCTCCCCCCTCTCCTGAGAGTTCAAACTGGTAAATTGCGTTTACTTGTTTTGCCTCAGCAGGGTTTGTCTTCAGCCTTTCTGCTACTGTTTTTTCAAAGAATTCTTTCGGTGTTCCCATGGTTCACCTCCTGTATTTTTTTTTGACTGAATGGTCATTCATTGATTTTTATTTTCTATAAAAAAAATGTCGTGTCAAGCAAAAATGTAATTTTTACCCTGTAAATTTTTTAACGAAAAAGCGCATTTTTGTTGATATTTAATTTTTTTTAATCTAAAATTTTTATTTAGAGAGTTTGATGAAAAAAAGTAAAATAAAAGAGGAACTTTTTTACAAGAAAGTTGAGGTAGAAAAACTTCAGGGAAAACTGAAAGAGGTTGAGAATTCTTTAAAATTGTATACAAATATTGTAAATGTACTGAGCTATTCAAGGGATTTAAAATCAGACTTAGGATTTCTCCTTTCAAATATAAAAGAAAATTATAAACTTGATGAGATAGCAATTCTTCTTTACAATGAAGAAACCGGATTGCTTGATATCTATGCCTCTGCTGGATTGAGTGAGGTAAAAAAAGAGAAAACCTTTCTTCCAGGAGAGGGGATATCTGGAGAGGCATTCAGGGAAGGAAAAATAATAGAGGTTGAAAGGGCTGGAAGGGACCCGAGGTTCAAGCACTGGGGAGTTCCATCTCCCATTTATTTATCAAAATCCTTTATTTCTATTCCAATAATTGTTGATAATCTAAAAATAGGTGTGCTTTCGGTGACCGCAAATGCCATTCCTCCTTCTTTAAAAAATGTTCTTTTTACCCTTATAAACTCCCTTACCCCTATCCTGAACCTGAAAATGGAAAAGGAAAGGCAAGAACAGATATTTTTTGAGACAATTCTAAGTATACTTGAGATGATTGAAAACACGAGCATGTTTTTTAAAGGACATTCTCAAAGGGTTTCAAGGTATTCCAGGTATTTAGCTGAAAAGATAAAACTTCCGAAGAATGAAATGGATATCATTTCAAAGGGTTCTCTAATTCACGATGTAGGAAAGATAGGGCTTATAGAAATTGCCATAAAAAGGGGTAAACTCACGCCAAAAGAGATGGAAAGGATGAAGGAGCATCCTGTAATAGGTGAGAGGTTTATGAGGGGGTTTGAGTTTTTAAAGGATACACTCCCCATAATAAAATACCATCATTAAAGGATAGATGGGAAGGGATATCCGGGAGAACTCAAGGGAAACGAAATCCCGCTTCTTGTTCGTATAGTTTCTGTATGTGATGTATATGATGCCATGACATCTAAAAGACCTTATAGAAAAGAAAAGCCGTTTAATTATGCTGTAGAGGAAATAAAGAGGGTGAGCGGGAAACAACTTGATAAAGAGTTAGTAGATGAGTTCATTGGTGATTTGAAAGAACTGAAGGAACTGACATATGTTTTAAAAAATATCTTTTAGGAGGTGG
>JBBIVP010000088.1:0-8523 GCA_037439705.1 bacterium | reverse complement strand
TTATTTGGAACAGGGATACTTAATGAAGGAAGGGAATATATAGAAGCGCCCAGGTGGGCAGAC
The DNA here is from genome assembly GCA_037439705.1 of bacterium. Classification (GTDB taxonomy): domain Bacteria; phylum JBBIVP01; class JBBIVP01; order JBBIVP01; family JBBIVP01; genus JBBIVP01. The sequence goes on along the minus strand of JBBIVP010000088.1, from coordinate 8,460 downwards.
ATCCTGATTGCTATTTCAGCTATACTATTTCTCATCAACAACTTTGTTACTGTGATAAAAACAAAAAAATGGACAGGGATTCAAGGTACTCTTCTGGCCGGATTAACCTTTCTCGTTCTTATGTACCTCCCCGTAATGTTTTACACTAAAAATATGGTAAAAGACCAGTACTGGTGGTGGTGGGTTATTCATTTATGGGTTGAAGGGGCTCGGGAAGTCATAGCAGGAGCTCTCCTCGCTTTTATGCTTATGAAAACCATCAATGTATCAAGGGATGTGGTGGAAAAATGGATGTATTTAGAAGTAGCACTTGTGCTCTTTACAGGAATTCTTGGAACAGGTCACCATTATTATTGGATAGGGACTCCTGAATACTGGCTCTGGATAGGAGGAATATTTAGTTCTCTCGAACCTATCCCTCTCATTGTAATGGTCTGGGATGCTTTCAGATCTACAAGAGAATACAGAACAGTCACAAACAAAGTGGGACTATTTTATGCTGTAGCTCATGCTATATTTAACTTTGTAGGGGCAGGACTCTGGGGAGTGATACATACTCTTCCACAGGTTAACAAATGGACCCATGGTACTCAGATTACCACTGCCCATGGGCATCTTGCTTTCTATGGTGCATATGTTCTCCTCGTTATTTCTATGATATATGTAAGCCTGCCAGTGATAAGGGGAGTAAAAGAATTCTCCACATCAAGGGTTTATCAGTCTTTCTGGTGGATGACTATTTCAATGATATTTATTGTGCTCACAATTACTGGAGCAGGAATAGTTCAGACATATATGGAGAGGGTTGTAGGTCTTGATTATGTAGCAGTAAAGACAAATTATAACCTCTGGTTCTGGATATTAAGAGGAATATTTGGTGTTGGGTTCCTAATCGGAGCAGTTATATTTGTAATTAACTTTTTCAAACTTGGTAAAGAAAGTTCTTAAAGGTTTCTTCGGATGAAACAGAAAAGATCATAAGTTGAAAAAGTGTAACTAGATGAAAATGCTTCTATTTTGGTAGCAGAAGTTGCTGTGAAAGAAGCAGGATTTAAAGGTTTCAGGATTTAAAAAAAATAAAAAGAGGTAATCCACCCTGTAGACACGAAAAATTGATATATAGCAATTATCTTCAATATAAGAGCGAAAAATTAATTCTATAAGAAAAGTAGTTTCCCTTTCTCACCCGATTTATCCGCTGTCACCTAAAACAATATAAATTAATTAGCCTTTAATTTTAAGAGCTACAGAATTTCCCCATAAACCATGAATATTACAATAAGAGAGGGCGTGTATTGTTCCGCTTTTTTCCGTTTTAAAAACTATTGTTACCCAGGGTTCAGAGTAAACAGTGGATGTATTTGGTCCCTGGGTTGATTCACCGTGGGAGACAAACTCAAACCTTCCAAGGAGGTAAGGAAATTTTTCCCCTTCAGGATGGAAATAAACCTCTATCCAGCTTATGTGATGCTCAGAGGTGTTGGGATGTGGAATTTCTTTTTCCACTCCAACTTTGAGCTCAACTTTTTCACCTTTCCTGGGTTACCCGATCACATCTATGGAAGGGACATGTTTTTCTGCCTTCCAGTCACCTGTCTGAATCAGTTCTTTTATTTTAACCCTCCATTTTTAATTTTTATTCTTCTCCAAAAATATCACTGATATCCAACGGTTTACCATTGACATCTTCTGGTGGAAGCATATGAAGAAGATGAGAAACATTAAACTTTTCTAAACTCAGCAAAAGAAGTGTCTTTAATTTTGATAATTCAGGTCCTTCAGTTTCATCTTCAAGAACATTAAGGACGAAACTTAAAGCGTCAGATGGGAGAATTTTTGTCTGGACTATTTCATCTCCCTTCATAATAAACGGAGAAGTGAAACTTCCAGGTGCTCTTATTCTATCATAAATTTTTGGATAAATATCTGGGTAATCCTTTTTAACCTTCTCTTTAAAATCGTTTATGGCAAGAAGAAATTGTTCATGAGTTGGTTCTTTGGAAGTAAGAAGGTCCATACCGACATTTAATTGAGAAAGTCTGCTCATGAATTCCACAACGAGGTCGGACTTCACAACATATCCATGCTGAGGAGCTATGGCCTCCGGAAATGGATTTAAAAGCCCTATTCTATCAATTGTTTTTCTGAGGGCCAGATTAGATGGCATGTAGATTGTATGAAATAAAAGTATTCCATCCCAGGCTTTTTCAGTGGCATATACGGGCTTCCCCTCTACGGTATTAAGACCTCCCATAAAATCTCCTGTGAATAAGACTTTACTTTCAATGTCATAACACATAATGGCTCCCCTGAAATGGCAGAAATATGCGTGAATAATTTTTATTCTGTGCCCTGTATCCTTTATTTTGACTGTTTCACTTTTTAAATCTTCTACAGATTTTAGTCTGTTCTCTGGTATTCCATACATTTTTATCAACCTTATGGTATCCTGTGAGGTAAGAACAATGGCTTTTTGGGCTATTGACAGTAGGAGTGGAGTCAACGAAGAGACATCAGGGTCCTGATGAGATAAAAATATTATATCTATTTTATCTATTCCTCCAATTAGCTCTTCAAGAGAGTTAGTAAGAGGTTCAAGATCAAGTCTTGACCCTGGGTCCATAATCATATTTACAGTTTTATTACCATTTTTGAAGATTTTTACATAAATGTTTCTGTGAAAGTCCGGTTCATCACTTCTTAAAAGATAAAACCTTTTACCAATTTCATGAACCTTGTAGAACATTTCTACACCTCCTTGTTTCTATAAAATAAACTTTTAATAGATATCCGAGTACAAAAAGTCCGATAATCAGAGTAATGAGAAATAGCAAGATAGGTGAAAGCTGTATTCTTAAAGGCAAATGTTTGATTTTCAAAAATGGTTCTAACTCTTTGATCTGTACTATCTGTCTTGAGATGCTGTTGACGAGCAAAGAGATTAGAGCTCCAAGAAATATGAGAAGAGAAAAAGTTTTTGATGGTTTTAGATAAAACATAATCGCCATTATAAGGGTAAGCACAGGCAGAACTCCGGGCAGATATTTCCACAAAACAAAATCCTTCAGATAAGGGTTAATGTACCCGAGATATTTTAAAGCAGAGAGCCCAAATATTATAATTCCCAAAATCATTAGCCCGAGAGACAATTTTTTGACTTCCTCTTTTAATTGTGTTTCTCCTTTAATGAAATAATTATCAAATAAAATATATCCGGAAAGACTCACTGTGGAAAGACCAAATACTATAAAATATCTGAGAATTGATTGAGGAGAAATGGCAAGTGCTATTCCTAATATTGTTCCGCCCGGTCCAAAAGAAACATATTTATACCATGAATCTGGAGAGACCATTAATTTCATTTCACTGGAAAAAATCAGACCAAGCATTAGAAAAATAAAAGAAGATATCCAGCCAGTTCCGTAGGCGAGAAGTTTATTCTTTTCAAAATTAAAAATTGAATAGTAAATTCCGTAATAGGCAACAAGAAGAAAACCCAGGATGGTAAACCAGAACCAGGCTTGAAGAATTGTGGAAGGATAAAAGAAGTTGGGAAAAAGGACCTGGATAAAGAGAAGAGGAACAATTCCAGCATTTACGCCAAAGGCAATGAAAACAGGCATGGTTTTGAGAATTCTCCAGCCAGTAATTGAGAGAGTTTCATTGTTTAATCTGATCAGGATTAGAGAAATTAACATACCACTAAACCACATCCCCATAAAGAACCAGTGAACCCAGAACCCGAAGACTTTAAGAACAAGATTTACTACTGCTGGAGCAGGTAGTCCCAATGGGTCAAAGGAAGGAATTGGGGTCATTTTACCACCTCCTTAGTATGCCATTTTTCAAAATATTCTGTTAAAGCATCAATCTCCCAATCCTTACCAGCAAATGGAGGCATAGCATTACTCACCCCATCAAGATTTTTAATCATTTCATGAAGAAGTTCCCTGTCAATTCCCTTAAGTCTATCTAAAATTCCGTTGTAACCACGGGTTGTATGGCATGTACCACATTGATGATGGAAGATAGATTCTCCTATTAGATATTTTTCTGAGTCCGATAAGTTTTCAATTTTATCTTCATTAACCTTTCCGTCCTCTTTATATAGCCCTGGAACAATTTTTGATAGGTAAAATTTTACCCATTTTGCCTCGTTCAGATACCCATTTTCCCTTATATTTTCCACTCTGTCAGAATAAATGTTGTTGGAATAAAGATATTCCTCTATCACATAGGGCTTTCTTGTTCCTTCCCTTATAAATTCTCCTGCCACCATTCCTCCTGCTCCAAGAACCAGTAAGAGAACAGAGAGTGGTGGTGAGAGCCAGGCGGGATTTCTTATGGGTCCTGCAATCAATGTTAAAGATAAAGCGATTATTAAAAACACTACAATTGTAATGAAAATTATTACAACAGTAGCAGTCTGAACTTTTATTTTTATAAAATCAGGAACTACTCCAAACCACCACAAACCTCCCAGACTTACCAATATGAAGCCAACTATTCCCCATCTGCTTGTCCACTTTATTACATTTTTCTTTACGCTTTCTTGGGCTTTATAAAAACTTAGATGGAGCTGAATGTAGAGAGAAGAAATTGCCAGTGCTCCACCGGTTCTTGTTACAATAGTGGGTAAAAATGTTGGGTTTATAAATCCGTACCAGAAATTTTTGGTCTCAATCCACTTGCCACTTGTGGCCATAAAACTTGTTATACCAGATATAACTACAAGAGAAAGCCATGCGAAAATGGCATAGATGAAAGCAACAGTTTTATGAGAGTTTTGCGAAAATTTATCCCAGAAATAGAAAAGCCCAAAGGCTGAGGCCAGTTCAATTACAAACATCACCCACTCAGTAGCCCATCCAAATACAAAGGTATGTATGAGAGTTGAGGTTGCCTGAGGGCTGGACAAACCTATTGTCCACCATATACCAACTCCTGTTATGGCTCCGATCGTGTAAGGGATTTTAAATAATTAAGAAATTCTCTGTCATTTTGTTTGTATGCTTTTGTAATTCCAAGCCACAAAAGGATTCCTCCGCCAACAGCGAAATGGGAAACAATGACATGTAAAAGGGCAACCCCGGGAATTAACATTGGAGAGCCAATAAATGGGACATACCAGAATGGGTATTCCATCTATCTCCTCCCTTTCAAATTTAATCGAAACTTCACAAATTTTTCCTTAGATACACCACAAATAGGGCATTTTTCAGGTGGTTTTTCTCCCATGTAAGTATATCCGCAGACAGGGCATATATGGATTTCTTTCATTTCAATGTCTTTATTTATGGCCACATTTTCTTCTGCAATTCTGTAAAGCTGTTCATGAATTTTTTCTGCTTCAAGGGCATAATGTATTGAAAGCTTTGCATCCTTTTCATCCTGAAGCTCTGCGATAGCATTGTAAGCAGGATACATCTCTGTAGCCTCAAAATTTTCACCATCTATACCACTCTGGAGATTTTCTCTTGTGCTTTTTCCATATCCAAGATTTTTAGCATGATTTTTGGCATGGACAAATTCAGCAAATGCTATTGCCTTAAAGAGACGAGCCACATTCCGAAAGCCTTCACTTTCAGCCACTTCACTGAAAATGAGGTACTTTATATGAGCCATTGACTCACCAGCAAAGGCTTCAGACAGGGATTTTTCTGTCATCTTTTTCATTTTAGCACCTTCTTCACTTTATTAATCCAATCTCTTTATGTTTCTCAAGAATAAGACTGGCAAGTTTATCTAACGAACTGTAATCCTTTTCGCTGGGTAAACCCTTGATTAAGACAGGTTCAAGAAATTCAATTTTAAGACTGGAAAGTTGCGCCTGAATATGCTCTACTGCTTTACCGCCCCATCCGTAGGAGCCTATTACACTTGCAAATTTTAACTTTGGTCTTAATGCATTCACAAGATAAGCAGCGTAAATAGCAACTGGATGAGCACCTGCAAGGACAGTGGGTGTTCCTATCACAATTGTTGGGGCAGAAACAATTTCTATCGCAAATTCACCAATATCCACAAAAGGAAGGCTGAATGGTTTTACTTCTATTCCAAGTTTTATCAACAAATCTGTAAGATAATCTACTATTTTTTTTGTGCTATCATGCATGGATACATAGGGAATTAAAACTTTATTTTCAAAATTTTCAGAAACCCAGTCTTTATATGCATTAATTATAAAGGACGGATTTCTCCAAACCGGACCATGGCTTGGAGCAATAATTTCGGGAGAAAGTGATTCAACAATTTCAATATTTTTCTTTATCTGAACCCTGAATGGCATCATGATTTCTGCATAATATCTTTTGGCATCTTCAAGAATTCTTTCATCTCCTCGGGCAAAGAGTGAAGAAGTTGCGTAATGGGAGCCGAAGAAATCACAGGAAAATAAAATTTTTTCTTCTACAAGAAAAGTTACCATTGTTTCAGGCCAGTGAACCCATGGTGTAAAAACAAATTTTAGGGTCTTTCCTCCGAGCTTTATTGTTTCCCCATCTTTAACAGTTATGAATTTCTCATCAGGAATATGCAAAAGGTCCGAAAGAAAAGTTTTGCCCTTTTCATTTGTCACCACCTTTGATTCTGGATATAGGGAAAGAATTTCAGGAACAGAACCAGAATGGTCCTGCTCTGCGTGGTTGGCAACTATAAAGTGTATTTTTTCCACTCCTGCCTCTTTCAGATTTGCGACGAGTTTTTCTGTTTTTGAAGGATCTACAGTGTCTATAAGCGCGACCTTTTCAGAACCTATTACAAGGTAAGAATTATAGCTGGTCCCATCAGGAAGGGGAATTAATTCATCAAAAAGTCTTCTCTCCCAGTGTCGAACCCCTACCGCTAAAATCCCCTCTTTGATTTTTTGCACAGCCATTTTAAACTCCCTTTTTTATGTTTTAAATTGATTCTAAAATTGTAAAAAGTAAAAGTCAAGAAAATGACCATCTGTCCCGGCCTGATGATCAGGTCTCCGGCGAAAACTCTATCTTCCACAAGAAAAGAAGTATGGTCAAAAGTATGTCCTGGTGTTTCCATCACCTTAATATCTTCAAGATTAATTTCATCTAAAGGTTTCGCTTTTAATGATGCTGGCTGTCCCCAGACTGTTTTTAGGTATTCCGGAATGTTCGGAGGGTTAAAAAGAATATCAATAGATTTTCTTGGAGCAAAAACAGGTACCATCCTTTGTAAAGCTATGGCACCACCTATATGGTCTTCGTGATAGTGCGTCACCAGGATAGTTTTTACATTGCTTTGTAAAGCAAACTCAGCCACTTCATTAGAAATGTTCGGACACACGCTATCAAACAATATCCCTTTAAAAAGATAGAAATGAACCCAGTAAAGAACTTTCCCATCCACTTCAGTGCCACATTTTACGCATTTCACACCTTCATGTTCAAAAGGTTTTAGCATGTTTATTTGGCAATATCTGAATTATATAATCCATCTTGTGCTAACTTTCATGTACTTGTTATTACTTTATTCCTTCAAATTTCAAAATCAAATACTCCCCTTTTCAGACTTAAAATAAGGATGGTTTAAAATGAAAAATTGGAAATACGAAAATTGAAAAAAATTTGATTTTTAATTTTTTTTGGTTAAGATATTTATAGACATGAACAAAAAGAAACTAAAAGCAGAAATAGGAGAAAGAGTGAAGGCACTGAGGGGCAAGATGACCCAGGCTGAATTCGGAAAGTTCTTCAAGAAGTCGCAGGATGCTATATGCGCCTACGAAAAGGGCATAGTTTTTCCACCAATTGATGTAATTCTCAAAATGGCTGAAACCTTCGGAGTAAGTGTTGAATGGATCCTCACGGGTGAAACGGGAAAAAAGACGAAAGAAGGAAGGGAAAAGGGATTTACATTCAAGAACAGGTTCGTGAAGGAAGGTGAACCCGAGTGGAAAATTCTTGAAGTTCTATCTACAGTTCCTGAGGAAATTAAAGAAGAAACCCTGGCTCTTGTTTCCTCCTACATAAAGGAAAGAAAGAAGAAGTGAATCTTTCTCCTAAAAGATGTGGCTCGATAGAATAAGTCTGAAGGGAAAATGTGCAATAGTTACAGGTGCTTCCCGCGGAATAGGAAAGGCAATCTCTGAAGGACTGGCAGAAGCAGGTGCAGAGGTTTTGATGTGTTCGAGAAAGGAGGATGGAATTAGAAGCGCAGCAGAAGAGTTAAAAAAGAAAGGATATGAGGTTTATCCATTCCCCGCTCACACAGGAAAGATTGAAGATATTAAAAAACTCGTTAATCATGCGGTTGAACTATTTGGAAAAATAGACATTCTTGTAAATAATGCTGGAACCAATCCACATTTTGGTCCTGTAATAACTGCTGATGAAGGGGTGTGGGATAAGATATTTGAGGTAAATCTGAAGGGACCATTTTTTCTGTGCAAGGAAGTGGCTCCAATTATGGAGAAAAATGGGGGAGGAAGCATAATAAATGTTT
>JBBIVP010000087.1:0-8616 GCA_037439705.1 bacterium | reverse complement strand
GCAAACTGTAAAGCTATTGTGAGGTTTTGGCCTACATATGAGGAATTTAAACAAAAATAAGTCCGTTAAAGAATACCTTCAAAATCTCAGTTCCAATCTGCCAATGAGGAATTTAAACCGGGATAAGGGGGAGATAAACGAAATGATAGAATATACCTTCACAATCTCCAAATCAGGAATTTAAAGAATGATTGATATATGGGTTTTTGAATTTTAAAATTGGTTTTGAGATGTGGTGGAAAGTGAGACATTTATTTTCAATGGTGGGAAAAGGGAGATACTTTTTTATTTTGTCAATAATGTCATTTTTATGCTGTGGAAGGGCAGATAAAATTTTTGTGGTTGCTCCGGAAAATGCTACATTTATAAAGGAGATAATAGATGGTCTTGAAGATGTTGAACTTGCTGTATGTTCAGAACCAAAGAATTGTTTGAAAAATGGAATTAACATTGTGGTTGAAGAGATTGAATGTGAAGAGTGTTTTGAGATGGAAGTGGAGGATAATGCCATAGTTCTAAGAGGTGGATTTCCTCTCGGGGTAATATACGGAATAACCCATTTGCTTGAAGAGGCAGGATTCAGATTTCCTCATCCATTCTACTCAGTTCATCCGGATTCAATAAGTAAAGACAGGTTCGTTAAAAGTGTTATACAAATTTCCGGTAAAAGGTTTGAACCAGAGATACCTTTGAGGGGGCTTCACCTTCACACCCTTCATCCTATAGAGACTCTTTTTTCATTCTGGATTCCATCAGAAAATGGATTGAAAGAGGCAAAGGATATAATAAGATGGCTCGTGCGGATGAGGGGAAACTACATTCAGTGGGTGGCTCTTAACGATATTCAAAAAAATGATAATGTCTATAAAAAGTGGAAGGATTATACAGAAGAGATAGTAAATTATGCTCATTATCTCGGTGTAAAAACAGGCATAAATACTGAACTGTTCTCGCAATCCAGTTTTCAAAATGCCTATCTTTCTGTGACGCGGAAAGATGTGGAAAACATTCTTTCAATACCTTTTGACCACATAAATCTCTCGTTTGGTGAATTTATAGGAGAAAATCCCGACACCTTCATTCAGGCTTTGAACGGGGTATATGAAATGATAAAGGAAATAGCTCCTCCTGTAGAAGTATCAACTACGGTTCATGTTGGTAACTTTGATAATCTCTGGGTTGAGTACAATGGAGAAAGAATTCTTTATTATTTTCTGGTTAAATATGCCAACAGCAATCTCATACCGCTGATTCACACTGTAATGTACTACAATCTGTTTGATGATGCAGGTGGAGCATACAATCATTCTGATTTTTCGCTTCACAGGGAGTTTCTTTTTGAACTCCTTCGTAGCAACAGAAAAGCTGGATACCATCCTGAAACTGCTTACTGGATTGCATTTGATAATTCGGTTCCGATTTATCTTCCCATATATGTGATTTCGCGGTGGCTTGATTTGAATGGTATTTTTTCGCAGGCAAAGAATTTATATGCGCACATTATTTTTTCATCAGGATGGGAATGGGGATACTGGCTTAACGATTATTCGTCTTTAAAATTCTCATACACTTTACCAGTTACATGGACGGAGCCAGTTTATGAAATATATGGAGAGGACTACGGAGAAATAGTAAAGAATGTTGCGGAAGTTGAATATAGATACTTAATAGGAAGAAGACTTGCTCCTTATTTATCAGGTGAGGATTTTTACATATATTTAGGATGTGGCACCCGTCTTTTCTTTTCACAACCATGCAGGGTTTCATTTCAAGAGGTTCTATCCATGGACGAGCCGGAAAGGGTGGATTTTAATGAAAGGGTTCTTAAACCTTTAAAAGATTTTGAAGAGGAGTTACATAACATACTCAACAGTGTGGAATGGGAGGACATTCCGCTTATAAGAGAATTAAAAGATGGGATAGAGATAACCTATCTTCGGGCTCACTTTATCAGATTGCTTTATACTGCTGTGCTGGAAAAAGGGCAGTCCCTTCCTTCTTTCAGGGAAAGGCTGGATGAGGCAATAAAAATTTTTGAAAAAGCATGGCAAATAATAAGTCGCAGGCATCAAAATCTTTTTTATCCTCGTTCAGAGCTTCTTATTTCTTCTGTTTCCAATCCCACTATTTATCCCTACGGTTATCTTAAACAGGCTCATACTATGTGTTTGTGGGAGAGAGATCTCAAAACAGCAAAACTTGTGCTTGGTGAAAAAACGGGTATAATTCCATTGTGTATATTTTGAGGAGGGAAGGCGAAATGAAAAATGTGTTCTGCTGTGAATACTTTTCTGTGGAAAAGGAAAGTTGTTGGTTTTGTATTTGATGGTTTTATTTCTATATATGTAATGATTCTGGTATACTTATTGATTAAGAGCTTACAGGTATGAGTATCAAAACTCTTGAAAAGAAGATAGATTTTTTGATAAAAAATGAAAAAGGGCGGATAGCTCAGCGGGAGAGCACCTGTCTTACACGCAGGGGGTCAGGCGTTCAAATCGCCTTCCGCCCATAAATTTTTAAGGAGAAGAAAATGATGGACGAGAAAAAGGTTCTTGACGCTTTGAGAGAGGTTTATGACCCGGAAATAGGAATGGACATCGTTACACTCGGACTAATATATGATGTTCAGATAAATGGGAATGATGTCAATGTGAAGATGACTCTTACAACTCCAAGATGCCCACTTGCTCAGCCTTTGAGAGGAGAAGCGGAAGAGAAACTTAAGAAGATAGAAGGCATTGGAAATGTTAAGGTAGAACTTGTCTGGGACCCACCCTGGACACCAGAGATGATGTCAGAGGAGGGAAGAAAGAAGTTCGGAATAAAATTCTAAATTTTTGTTTTTTGTGAAAATTATCACAGGAACAGGATTTGCAGGAAAATCTATAATTCTAAAAAATCCAAAAATTAGTGTATTTTTTGATGGAAAAAATGTTATTAAACTGGAAGGGATTAGAAAAGCAATAGATTTTGAAACCCTTTCTTTGCTCATTCAGAAATGGGAGGGATATGTTTTTGGAATAATTTCTTATGATTTCGGAGAATGGCTTTTAAAAATAAATATTGACAGAAAGTCTTTTGTTCGCTTTCCTTTGTTTTTATTTTTCTTTTTTGATGAATTTGAAATTCCAGAAGAGTTTTGTGAAAATCCCTTACTAAAATTTTCAGAAACCGCCTTTTATCCTGAAGATGAAGAATTCGCTTCATCAATTGTAAAAGCAATAGAAAAAATGAAAGAGGGAGAGATGTATGTAATAAACCTTTCAAGGGTTTTTATGATAAAGTCTGTAAAATGTTCTTCGTGGGTTGATTTTTATTCAGCCCTTGAAAGGATTCATCCCGCAGAATTTTCTTTTTATATGGAATTTGAAGACAAAATTGTTATATGCAACTCTCCTGAACTTTTTCTAAAAAAAGATGGAAATAGAATCTCTTCCGAACCGATAAAAGGAACGCTTTCAGTATCGGTAGAGAATGGAGAAGAATTGTTAAGGAATAACCCCAAGGAAAGGGCGGAGAACATAATGATTGTTGATATGATGAGAAATGATTTGAACAGGATATGCGTTCCTGGCTCTGTGCATGTGCCATATCTTTTTTCCGTTAAAAAACTTTCGTCTATATACCAGATGTTTTCTGTGATAGAGGGAGAGCTTATTCCTGGAGTTGATTTTCTGAAAATAATAAAAAACACATTCCCTCCCGCTTCTGTAACAGGTGCTCCAAAAATTCAGGTAATGAAAAACATTTCATCTCTTGAGCCATTTAAAAGGGGAATATATTGTGGAAGCGCTTTTCTTCTAAAACCCGATAAAAATTTTGTTGCTAATGTTCTTATAAGGGTTATGGTGGTAGAAGGTGAAAATGCATTTTATTATACGGGCGCAGGCATCACAGTGGATTCCAATCCGCTTGATGAAGTTGAAGAGACAAAAATTAAGTGTCTCAACATAATTTCCATTTTAAAGAATAGAGTAAGGGTTTAGAATCAATTACACCGTATATTTACGCTGTTTGCTTTTATATTTTTTAAGTGTTATATAAAAATCAAATGGTCCCATCGGCTAGCCAGGTTAGGCCACAGGCCTCTCAAGCCTGAAGCAGGGGTTCAAATCCCCTTGGGACCATTTATTTTTTGATGAAAGGAAAAATCAGAATAGGGCATAGGGAGGATTTAAAGGGGAAGACGGGATGCACTGTTTTTATATTTGAAGAGGGTGCGGTGGCATGTGCGGATGTCAGAGGTGGAGCGAGCTCCACAAGGCAGTTTGATTCCCTTTCTCCGTTTCACATTGGTGAAAAGATAAACGCCATTCTTTTCGCTGGTGGTTCAGCATTCGGGTTAAATTCTGCACAGGGGGTTATGCAGTATCTTGAAGAAGAAAAGAGAGGAACGAAGTATTCTCTTGCATTAATTCCTGTAGTGCCAACTGCAATTATATTTGATCTCTTTTTCGGAGATTATAATGCCCGTTCCACTCCGGAAATGGCATATCTTGCATGCAAGAACGCAAAATTTGTTGATGATGTGCTTCAGGGAAGTGTTGGTGCAGGATGCGGTGCTACAATAGGTAAAGTTCTTACTGTAAGAAATGCTACAAAGGGGGGGTTTGGTATAGCCTTTGATTTTGATAAACCTTCAATCACTGCCTGCGTTGTTCTGAATGCCTTTGGTGATGTTCTGGATGAGAAAGGAAGGATAATAGCGGGTGCGAGGAAGGGTCCTGATAGTTTTGAATTTCTAAACACGGAAAGATATCTGGAGGAAAATGGGCTCCCATTTGCTCAGAATTCTGAGGAAAACTCAACTCTGTCCATTTTGATTACTGATGGGAAACTTACAAAAAAAGAATGTTTTTTTGTCGCCCAGATGATTTCTTCCGCTCTTTCCACCTGCATTTTTCCGTTCAATACACCCGTTTATGGAGATGTAACCATCTGTGTGGCCTGTGGAAATGAGAAATATGATGTTTTTTCCGTCGCTATGAAAGGAAGAAGGCTTATAAGAAGGGCTGTTTGGAATGCCGTCAAAAATGCAGATGGCTTTGGAATTCTTCCAGCATTTCGGGATATATTTAAAAATGAATGAGAGCCTTTTAAAAATTCTTATTCCTCTCCTTAAAGACCCTGATGAAAATGTGAGAAAATCTGCTGCTTATGCGATTGAACAGATTGAGAGAAAAGCAAAGATACTCCAGTTAGCAGGTTCAATAAAGGGACAGGATAAGGTAACAAGATTGAGGATTGTGAATGCTATGGCAGGAATTAAGGATGAAACCGTGAAGGAAGCGTTGAAGGAAGCAGTAAACGATGAGGAACCAGAGATAAGGGCTTCTGCAGTTAAGGGACTGGCAATGATGAAGGATGGAGCAAACATTGATATTTTTGTGGAGAAGTTGAAAGATCCTGTAAAGGCTGTGAGACTTCATGCAATTATGGGACTTGGTTTATCGGGTGATAAAAGGGCTACTGAATTTCTAATACCACTTCTTATGGTTCAGGATATAGAGGTTGTGGATACCGCTTTAAAAGCTGTAGCAGAGCTTAAAGACAAAAGGATTATTGAATACGTGGGAAGACTTCTTTCCCATCCCCATCCCATGATAAGGGCAAGGGCGTGTATGGTTCTGGGGATTCTCGGAAGCGAGTGAGGTGAAGTGAAGGGGTTATCAGAAACTGCAAAAAGAGTTCTTGAGGCGAGATACCTTTTAAGGTCCGAGGATGGAAGGATAATAGAATCTCCAGAGGAGATGTTCAGAAGGGTGGCAAAATCAATAGCAGATGCAGAGATTCAATATGGAGGATATAAATGGGCTGAAAGGATGGAGGATGAATTCTTTTTTCTTCTTTCAAATTTTCTTTTCCTTCCAAATTCTCCTACCCTCATGAACGCCGGAACATCGCTCGGACAGTTATCAGCATGTTTTGTCCTTCCCGTTGAGGATTCACTTGATAGCATATTTAAAGCTCTTTCTGATATGGCTAAAATTCAACAATCAGGTGGTGGAACGGGGTTTGATTTTTCAAAACTTCGTCCATCAGGGGATATTGTGAAAAGCACAAGGGGAATAGCATCGGGACCGGTATCTTTTATGAAAATTTTCAATTCTGCAACAAACGAAATAAAGCAGGGAGGGAAGAGAAGGGGAGCAAATATGGGTATTATGAGGTATGACCATCCGGATATTATGGAATTCATAAGAGCAAAATTGAAAGAGGGTGAACTCACAAACTTTAACATCTCTGTTGGAGTTACAGATGAGTTCATGGAAAAAGTAAAGAAGGATGAGTGGGTGTTTTTAAAAAATCCGAGAACGGGTAAAATCACAGGAAAAATAAAGGCAAGGGTTCTCTTTGATGAAATTATAGAGTCTGCGTGGAAATGCGGGGATCCTGGACTGATTTTTCTTGATGCCATAAACAGAGCAAATCCAACTCCTCATTTAGGTGAGATAACCGCAACAAATCCCTGTGGAGAGGTTCCACTGCTTCCATACGAGTCCTGCAATCTTGGTTCCATAAACCTTTCAAGATTTGTGGTTGGAAAGAGGTTTAATGGAAAAATAGATTTTGAAAAACTTGGAACCGCAGTTCATACAGCGGTTAGATTCCTTGACAATGTTATTGATGTAAACAGATATCCTATTCCTGAAAGTGAAATCATAACAAAAGGGAACAGAAAGATAGGGCTTGGAATTATGGGATTTGCTGAGATGCTGGTGAAAATGGGAATTCCCTATTATTCTCATTCAGCCTTGAAAACTGCAGATAAGGTGATGAGATTTATAAAGAAAGAGGCATTCAGGGACTCCCTTCTTCTTGCAAAAGAAAGGGGAAGCTTTCCAAATGTAGAAAAAAGTATTTACAAACCACCTCTCAGAAATGCAACAAGAACAAGCATTGCTCCAACGGGTTCAATAAGCATAATAGCAGGGACGACAAGCGGAATAGAACCCATATTTTCTGTTTTGATGAAGAGAGGGGAAGTCCTTGAAGGAGAAAAGTTTGAAGAGGTAAATAGCCTTTTTCTGGAATATCTCAGAGAGCGGAGTATCAATTCCCGTTCTGCTATAAATGAGATAAGAGAAAAAGGATTTTTAGGAGAGACGAATCTTCCAGAGGATGTAAAAAAGCTTTTCATAACAGCCCTTGAAATTCCTTCAGAGTTTCATGTTAGAATGCAGGCAGTTTTTCAGAAGCATACGGACAATGCGGTTTCAAAAACAGTGAATATGAAGTCATCCGCCACAAAAGAGGATGTTAGAAAAGTTTATCTTCTGGCACATTCTCTTGGATGTAAAGGAATAACGATTTACCGTTATGGTAGCAGGCAGTCTCAGGTTCTGAGGTTGGAAATCGGGGAGGAGTTTGATTCCTCTCACCTCTTCAAATGTGAAGTAGATTGTTGCTGTCCTGTTCTTTAGTCTGTCTTATTGTTTTTATAAAAATTGGTAGGAACTACAAAATGTCCTTTTCCAAGTTTTATTACGCTTAATTTCTCTCCGTAAACGGGTTTCAGAATTTCTTCTGTAAAGACTTTTGAGGGAATATCAATACAGACGCATTTTCCTTCTGCAATAAGCATTATTCTGTCTGCAAAATTTGAGATGAGGTTTAAGTCGTGGGATGCGAGAAGGATTGTCTTTTTTTCTTTTTCCTGGAGGCTTTTAAGAAGTTCCATAATTTCAATTGCAGATGAAAGGTCAAGGTGAGCGGTCGGTTCATCAAGAAGCATAACTTCCGCTTCCTGAGCGAGAGCCCTTGCTATCACCACTCTCTGTTTCTCTCCCCCGCTTACCTCATTCACAATTCTTCCCCTGAGGTGAAAAACTTTACACCTTTCCATTGCTTTTTTCGCAATTTCTATGTCTTTTTTTCCCTCTATTCCAAGGATTCCGAGATGGGGATACCTTCCCATAAGCGCGGTTTCTTCTACGGTAAAAGAAAAGGGAAGTTCGTGCTCCTGAGGAACATAGGATATCTTTTTTGCAATCTCTTTCCGCGGGAGTTTATGAACTTTATGATTTCTGTGATATACTTCTCCACTTGATGGTTTAAGAATTCCGTCTATTATTTTGAGAAGGGTGGTTTTTCCTGAACCATTTGGACCCACAATTCCAAAGAATTCTCCCTTTTCTATCTCAAAAGAGATATCTTTGAGCACGGGAATGTCCCGGTAGGAAAAAGAGATTCTATCAACTTTAAGGATTTTTTCTTCCATCTTATCTTCTTCTCCACTTGAGAAGGTAGAGAAAAAAAGGAGCTCCGAAGAATGCAGTTACCACTCCTATGGGAATTTCTGACGGAGAAAGCACACTTCTTGCTATTATGTCAGATAGAACCAGAAAGGATGCTCCTGCTATTCCTGATGCAGGAAGAAGGAGTCTTGCATCAGGTCCAAAAATGATTCTTACAAAGTGCGGGACAATGAGTCCAACAAATCCGATGGTTCCACAATGTGAAACTATGGATGCTGTAAGGAAGGATGAGATGAGAAAAAAGAGGGTTAGAGTTGACTTTGGATTTATGCCGAGCGCTGAGGCTTCCTCTTCTCCAACCGAAAGGATGTTGAGGCGATGGGAAATCATAAGTATTGGAAGGGATCCTATCACC
>JBBIVP010000086.1:0-8731 GCA_037439705.1 bacterium | reverse complement strand
TCGGTCCATACTCCACTAATTTCAGAAATAGTTTTATAGCCCTTCTTATGTCCCTGTGTGCATGACTGAAAAACCTGTCAACCTCAAAGTCAAGAACCAGGTCTTCAAATCTGTAAAGAGGATTTCCGCCTTCCGGAATTATAGCATTTCCTATTGCGTTTATGAGCTCTGCCTCCTTGATGGTAAAAACCCTCAAACTGCTCATATATTAACTGTCTAACAGGATTTTTAATTTTTCAAGGATTTTCAAAAACTCAAGTTTGCCCTTTTAAAATGTCAATTAGGTAAAAGAGACGGGAAACTATGTAATTGAAAAGAAGCCAGTCTTTTTCTTCAAACTTCAAGAACGAGCCATCTATTTTAAGACCAAGAGAAAGCGCTTCGTTGAGAAATCCAGAGGCTTTTTCTTTTCCCAGAAACTTTTCAATAAAAGAAATACTGACCCCTTGAAAGGTTCTTAAACCAAGCATTATTGTTTCCTTTATCCATTTGTCAGGGGTAATTTCCTCAATTTCTTCAAATGGAAAAAGCCCCTTTTTGATGGAATTTATGTAGGCTTCCATACTGGAGAAATTGCTTGTCCTGACAGGATGTTTACTCAAAAATCCTGAAGGAAGATGTGAAGAGGAAGATAATCCGCATCCCGCATAAAATCCCATTCTCCAGTAATTGAGGTTGTGAAGGCACTCATAACCTGGCTTTGCAAAATTTGATATCTCGTAATGATAGTACCCGTTTTCCTTCGCGAAATTACACAGAAAAAGAAACATTTCTCTTACAATTTCCTCATCAACCTTTTTCATCAATTTGCTCATTTCTGTTTTTTCAAAGGGTTGAAGTATGTAACAGGAAATGTGTTCCGGTGAAAAATTCATTACTGATTCCACATCATAAACGAAATCTTGAAAGCTCTGGCCGGGGATTCCAAAAATCAGGTCAACGGACAGAGAAAAACTGTATTTTCTTGCCATTTCAATAGCCCTTCTGGCATCTTTTGATGAATGAACCCTCCCGAGAAGCCCAAGAAGTTCATCTTTAAATGTCTGAACTCCTATGCTTATTCTTCTTACCCCTGAATCGTGAAGACATTTCAAAAAATCTTCGTTCAGTGATTCTGGATTTGCTTCAACGCTTATTTCCTTCGTATCAGTAGATATCCATTCCTTCAAAATTTTTTCAAGTTGATAGGGTTTTAAAACGGAAGGGGTGCCCCCACCTATGTATATCGTTTTGATATCCTCCTTTTCTATCCTTTCCTTCCACAGGAGAAACTCTCTCAAAAGAATCTCCACATAATCATCCATCTCTTCTTCAGAGGATGGCACAAAGGAACAAAAATCACAGTAGGAACACTTCTTCCTGCAAAACGGAATGTGGACATATAAGGCAATGACCCCTGAGTTTTCAAATTTAATTGAATCGTCATTCATTTTTTATATTATATAAAAAAATTTAGGAGGTGGAAAGATGGCTTATGAGGTTGACATAAGAGACATTCACTTCGTTCTTTTTGAAGAGTTAAAGGTTAAGGAAAGAATCCTTTCACTTCCAGCCCATTCAGGATTTTCGGAGGAAGACCTGAAAATGGTTCTTGAGGAAACGAGGAAACTAGCAGTTGAAAAAATTGCTCCTGTAAACAAAATAGGAGACACAAAGGGATGCAGATTTGAAAATGGGATTGTTAAGGTTCCGGAGGAATTTCATGAGGCGTACAGACTATACAGGGAAAGCGGATGGGTAGGAGCATTTGCGAGTCCTGAATTTGGAGGGCAGGGACTTCCACCAATTCTTGCTCCCGCTGTGGGAGAAATCTTTATAGGAGCCTGCTGTTCTCTATCAACCTATCCGGGACTCACGGGTGGTGCTGCAAGGCTCATTGAACGGTTTGGAACCGAAGAAATGAAAAAAATTTATCTTAAGAAAATATACGAGGGAATATGGGCGGGAACCATGGTTCTCACAGAACCGCAGGCAGGTTCAGCGGTCGGAGACATAAGAACAATTGCAAAAAAGGCAGGAGACCATTATCTTATTGAAGGAACAAAGATATTTATAACAGGCGGAGAACAGGACCTCACAGAAAACATCATTCATCTGGTCCTCGCAAGAACAGAGGGAGCACCGAAGGGAATAAAAGGTTTGAGCCTGTTTCTTGTTCCCAAGTTTCTTGTTGACGAAAATGGAAATATAAAGGAAAGAAACGATGTCCACTGCACGAGAATTGAGGAAAAAATGGGACTTCACGGCTCTTCAACCTGTCAGATGAGCTTTGGGGACAATGGAAAATGTATAGGATACATAATAGGAAAGGAAGGAGATGGCATTCAAATCATGTTTCACCTTATGAACGAGGCAAGATTAGGAGTTGGAATCCAATCGCTTGCTGAAGCGGCAGCTGCCTATCTTGAAGCACTGAACTATGCAAAAGAAAGGATACAGGGCGTAGAAATCACACAGATGAAGAATGTAGATGCTCCGAGGGTTCCAATAATAAGGCACCCGGATGTTAAAAGAATGCTCATGATAATGAAATCCTATGTGGAAGGGATGAGGGCACTTTTGTACTATACAGGACTTCATGCCAATATTGCGCTTTATTCCCCCGATAGTGAATTAGCAGAAAAATCAAAGGGGATTGTGGACCTTCTGACTCCTATATGCAAGGCTTACTGCTCTGATACTGCTTTTGAAGTAACGAGGCTTGCTATTCAGGTCTACGGAGGATACGGATACACAAAGGATTACATCGTTGAGCAATACATGAGGGATGTAAAGGTAAACTCCATATATGAAGGAGCGAATGGAATTCAGGCACTTGATCTCCTTGGAAGAAAGGTTGCCATGAAAGGAGGAATTCTTTTTATGAATTTCATTCAGGAGGTTAATTCGGACCTTGAAAGAAAGAGAGAGGTCAATTATCCCATTCTTTCAGAACTCGTTAAAGAAGTGGAAAAAGCAAAAGATGCGCTTGCTGATGTAACTATGTTCCTCGGAAGCGCTGGGATGAGTGGAGATGTTTTTTATCCCGTTCTCAATGCTACCCCTTACCTTCAGTGCTTTGGAGATGTAATTCTGGGATGGCTCCTCCTTGATCAGGCGTATGTGGCAGAAGCGGCTTTAAGGAAGCTGACCCCTGATGAGGGAGAGAAACTGATAGAAAAAGCAAAAGAAGATTCAAACATAAAGTTCTATTACAACAAAATAAAAACTGCTGAGTTCTTCATAAAGGACCTCATGCAGAGAGCTTTTTCAACAATCTCGGCAATTAAATCAAACTGCAGAGCGGTTCTTGACGCTGTTCTTGAATAGTCTTTAGACATCAAAGGGAAAAACGCTGTCCCATGAAAGAGAAGAAATATACTCCTTTACTCTCTGAAGATACAGTTTCCTTTTTTCGTCTGTAATCGGAAGAAGGCTGAAAATATCAACTGCTGAACCTTCTATACACCTTCTTTCCATTTCATCCCTTTTTTCCCTTGTAAGTGAAAGGAGGGCTTCTGGGCTTAAATTTTCTCCTTCTTTTATGAAATCTATTATGAAATATGGCTTAAAATCCCCTCTAAAAACCTTTTCTAAAAGAAAACTTACCCCACAGGATGATGAAATTACTGAAATTCCTCCGTATGGTAAAACCTCTATATGACTTATTCCAAATGGTTCATAGATTGAAAGTCCTATCTCGCAATCGGAAGCAATCCTTAAATCCGTGAAATCGGTAGATTCCGGAACCGCATTTCCGCAGGTTTCCCTGCTGAAACCAAACTGATTTATAAACACACACTTTATGCTCCTGCTATTGCTGTTAAAAATTTGAATGTAATCCCACATCTCAGCCTCTGCCCCAACAAGGTCAGGCCAGCCCTTTCTGTGATTTAGTGGCCATCCATATTCCTTTTCCATTCTCAAAACATCCTCAGGATTTCTTCCAGTGGCAATTAGGGTTGAAAGAAGGATATACACCCCTTTGAGTCCATTTTCGGAAAAGATTCTATCCAGATAATATAAAAGGGTTAAATCCCTCCAGAACCCCTTGCTTATTACAAAACGAGCGACATGGGTAAATATGACATCTGGCTCAAATCCAAGAAGGTTCTTCACAAATCCGCAAACCTTCTTTCTGCTCTCCATTTTTTCAGCAAAAGTAATGTCTTTACGGGAAACTCCGTGGTAGGTAATTTTTATCTTTTCACATTCCCTGCCTTTCAAAAATGTAAATTCATCTTTGACAAGGTCGCTGACCGATAGAATGAGGTCAAGTTCATCCGCTCTTTTAACCAGTTCATTTCTCGGATTCTGTTTCTGTGAACCGAATACATCTTCAAGACTTCTTTTTCCCTTTTCCTTTCTGAGAATATTGTAAAAGGATATGTCATGACCGGGATGACTCTCCACAATGAACCTTGCGGTAGAAACCTCATGGGCAACAAATATAGTCTTCCATTTCTCCCCGTTCATTTTTACTGCTAAAGCAGAAGGAAGACCCATGTATTCGTGAGCAAAGATATGGAATTCGTTTTGTTCACCATAAAGCTCCTTTATCAGTTCCACAAAGGGAATTGCTATCCTCAGATACTGCTCGTAATCCCAGTTGGTCTCATAAAGGTCTGAGGAAATTCCAAATTTTTTCCAGAACTCATATTTGAACATTCCCACCTCATGAAGGTTCATATTCTGAAGGTAAAGAAGAAGAAAATCAACTTCAACACCTTTTCCTTCATCTTGAATCGGTTTTTTCCCATATACAAGTTCTACATTATATTTTTTCAGTATCCCTTCAATCCTTTTTAAGTCCTCTCCCTTAAACCATGTCCTTCCAAACTCCATCCCTCCCATTTTCTTGATTTCCTTTATTCTCTCCCGAGGATTTTCAAAAACAGGACCGTAAAGAAGGGTCTTTCCATACCTCTTCTTATA
This sequence comes from bacterium, assembly GCA_037439705.1. GTDB lineage: Bacteria > JBBIVP01 > JBBIVP01 > JBBIVP01 > JBBIVP01 > JBBIVP01. The sequence goes on along the minus strand of JBBIVP010000086.1, from coordinate 3,817 downwards.
AGAAGTTGATGAGCACCACCCGTTTATTACCGCTCCAATTCCTCCAATTTTTTTCACAACCTCATGGGTTATATGAACCGCTATTTTCATTTTTGATATAATACAACTTTTTCTACTTTTAAAAAAAATATCCTCCCCTCCTCATCAAAAAATAGTTTATATAATTCCGTAAGCAAGCATTGCTTTTGCCACCTTAAGAAAACCTGCCATGTTTGCTCCCCAAAGATAATCAACTTTCCCAAGATAAGCCTGGGATGCCTCCACGCATTCCTTATGAATATATTTCATTATTGCGTGTAATCTCTGATCCACCTCTTCCCTTGTCCAAGAAAGCCTCATGCTGTTCTGTGTCATTTCAAGTCCTGATGTAGCAACTCCACCTGCGTTCGCTGCTTTTGCTGGACCATAGAGGATTCCATATTCTTCATATACTTGAATAGCTTCAAGAGTTGATGGCATATTTGCTCCTTCAGCCACACAGACACATCCACTTTTAGCAAGATATTCTGCATTTTTACCATTTATCTCATTTTCAGTGGCACAGGGAAGTGCTATATCCACTTTGATTCCATTTTCCCTTAATACATCCCATACAGACTTTCCTTCATAGTATTTCAGGTTGAATTCTTCAGCATATTCTTTAATTCTTCCTCTTTTTACATTCTTGAGTTCCATTATGAATTCCCATTTCTTTCCGTCAATACCTTTCTCATCTATTACTGTCCCGTTGGAATCAGAAACACTTATTACCTTTCCTCCAAGCTGGTTAACCTTCTCTATGGCGTACTGCGCCACATTTCCGGAGCCACTTACTGCCACAGTTTTTCCTTTAAAATCAAGTTTCTTTGTCGCAAGCATCTCACCCGCAAAATAACAGAGCCCATAGCCTGTTGCTTCGGGTCTGATTAGACTGCCTCCATACTCAATCTCTTTCCCTGTAAAAGTACCTGTATGCTCATTCACAATTTTCTTATAATAGCCATACATATACCCTATTTCCCTCGCACCAACTCCAATATCTCCCGCCGGAACATCAACATCAGGACCAATATGCCTGAAGAGTTCTCTCACGAACGCATAACAGAACCTCATAACCTCTCTATCGGATTTTCCCTTTGGGTCAAAATCAGAACCTCCCTTGCCACCGCCCATAGGAAGTCCTGTAAGGGAATTTTTAAAAATCTGCTCAAACCCGAGAAATTTTATAATGCTAAGGTTGACTGTAGAATGGAATCGCAGACCTCCTTTATAAGGTCCGATCGCGTTGTTAAACTGAACTCTGAAACCTCTGTTCACATGGACTTCGCCCTTATCGTCCTCCCATGGAACCCTGAAGATAATAACCCTGTCGGGTTCCACAATCCTTTCGTAGATTTTTGCTTTTACGAATTCAGGATGTTTCTGAACGGTTGGTTCAAGGGTTGTCAAAACTTCTGTTACCGCCTGTATAAACTCTGGTTGATTTGGATCCTTTTCCTTCACCTTTGCTATTACTTCCTGTATAACCGACATTTCAGCACCTCCTTATTTTTTTAATTAAACTCGGAAAACAATTTAATTATATTAAGAATTTATGTCAAGAAATTTTTAAAAGTTTACCTTCAGCCCGAATTTCAATTTTCCTTGTTTTTTAAATTTTTTCCCTTAGAATTTTTTTGAAAAAAGGAGGTGTGAGATGGAAAGAAAAATTTTTGTAACAGGTTTTCCGGGTTTCATCACAACGCATTTAGTAAGGGCTCTTCTAAAAGAAGGTTGTTTTCTTTATCTCCTCATTCATCCAGATTTCATGAAAAAGGCTGAGGAAGAAAGAAGAAAACTTGACCCTGCCGGGAAACAGACTCTTCTTATAAAGGGAGATATAACCCAGAAATTTGCTGGAATGAATAAAGAAGACTACAACAAAATAAAAGAAGAGGCAAATGAGATATTTCATCTTGCTGCAATTTATGACCTGGCTGTTGGAAGGGCGCTTGCTCACAGGGTAAATGTGGAGGGAACCTTCAACATCATTCAGCTGGCTCTCTCAATGAAAAACCTCAGGGTTTTCAATTATATAAGCACATGCTATGTATCAGGAAAGAGGGTTGGAATAATCCTTGAAGACGAGATTAACCCTTCCTTGGGGTTCAAAAACTTTTATGAAGAAACAAAAGGCTGGGCAGAGGTTCTGGTAAGAGCCTATATGGATAAAATTCCAACCATAATTTTCAGACCCGCTATAGTCGTGGGAGACTCAAAAACAGGCGAGATTAACAAGTATGATGGACCATATTATGCGATAAAATTTTACCTGAGATTTCCAAAGATAATGGCAGGAATTCTTCCAAAATTTGGAAAACCTGACATTCCTTTTAATACGGTGCCTGTTGATTTCGTTGTAAATGCTATGGTTTATATATCAAAGAAAGAATCTGCCATTGGAAAAACCTTTCAGCTTGCTGACCCGAATCCTCTATCAACAAAGGAGTATTTTGAACTCCTGAAAGAAAAAACTGTTGGGACAAGAAAGGGATGGAAGATGCCAGCATGGCTCTTAAACCTCCTCCTCAAAATACCGAAAGGGTCAAAAATTGCGGGCTTTCCAAGGCAAAGTGCAGTTTACCTTGACCATTATGCGGTTTATAACACAAAAAATACAGATGAATTTCTCAAAGACACTGATATCAGATGCCCCTCTCCTGTGGAGTATATGGATAAAATGGTTGAATTTGTCAGAAACCACCCGGAAATTCCTCTGGTGATTTAAAATTTCAGCAATAAAAGTGAGGGCAGTTTGTGTGTTTTGACTGATTCCTGACTCCTAATTCCCAATTAGCCTGCCTCTTTTCTATGTTATCAACCTTTTTTTCATAAACTTTATGGAAAGGTAAAAGAAAAACGAACCCCACAGAAGAAGAAAAAGAACATCAACAATTAGAAGGGGTGAAAAGGTTCCATTGTAAATCTCCCTTGCAAGATGGACAGAATATGTAAGCGGAAAAATCCTTGAAATGAACGATGCCCATTCTGGAAAAGAACTCAGTGGAAAGAATATGCCAGAAAGTATGAACATGGGCGAGATAAAGGCTGTAAAGTAATAGGAAAAGAAATCGTATGAACGAGAAATTGATGTAAAAAACATAGATGTTGATGCAAAGACAAATGTGGTGATAATAATGTTCAGAATATTCAAAATTATTACCCATCCCGGAAAATATCCAAAAATCGTGGTGAAGATGAGCATTATAATTGCAGAAATAAATCCTTTGGTCATTCCCCAGAGCACCTCTCCAATTACAAAATCCTCAATCATAATTGGAGCAATGAGTAAAGCCCTGTATGTTTTTCTTCCACCGATCCTTGTAAAAGAACCAAAGGTGCACTCATAACTTGTTCCCGTCATTGCAGAGGACATTATAATTCCCGGAACTATAAAGGCTACATAATCAACTCCGTTAACATTTCCAACAAGAGCACGGAATCCGTAACCGAACCCGAGAAAATAAATTATGGGGTCAATGACATCTCCCACAAGGCTGGTTAAAAAATTCTTTTTCCAGGCAATAAAGTTTCTCAACCAGACCTTAAATGGTTTCATCTTTCAATGACCTACCTGTAAGTTTCAAAAACAAATCTTCAAGATTGGGATTTCTTTTCACAATGTTTTCAATTCCGATAAGAAAAAGCTCTCCTCTCGCTGTATCTGGATTTTTTGAATAGAGGGTGAATATATTTCCGCTTATTCTGTATGGAATGGAATGTTTGTTTATGTAATTTACAATTTCTTTCATCTCTTCCTCGGTCTCCACCTTTACCTCAAGAACCCCTGTAGGAAGAT
>JBBIVP010000085.1:0-8746 GCA_037439705.1 bacterium | reverse complement strand
AATTGTTTTCATCGGATGGAGTTTATTTTGAAAAATTATGCGAAAAGGTCATCTTTAAAACATCAGAAAGCGAGGTATGCATCCTTCCGAATCACGCAAAATACCTTTCAGATCTGAAGGAAGGGAAGATAAAAGTTGACGATAAGAAATTTTATACGGATTCAGGATTCCTATCAGTAAAAGACAATGAAGTTAAGGTTTTCGTCGGTATGGCACTATTTCTTGAAGAAATAAAGGCTTCTGATGTTGAGGAAAAGATAAACGAGATTTTATCAATTCCCCAGGAAAAACATACCCCCTATTTGAAAAGAAGGATTGAATGGCTAAAGAAGTTGAAGAAAGAGATTTAATTCTTTGACTCAGCCTTTTCAACAATTTTCTCTACAAACCTTCTGTGAGCATCGCATCCAACCACATCTATATCATAATCTCCTGGCTTAGCCCTTGATTTCAAACTCTTAACCCTTATAAAGCTCTCAAGAACCCTTTCGGTTTTTAATTCTCCATCTTCTATTGCTTTACTAATTCTTTCGTAACATCTTTCCTGAACCTCTATATCCTTTGAAATTATCACTGCATCCGCTCCTGCTTTTAATGAAAGCACACATGCCTCTTCCGGTTTAAAATTCTTTCTTATGGCATCCATAAGGATATCATCCGAAAGAATAAATCCGTCAAAATTCATCTTTTTCTTAAGATAGCCCGATATAATTTTATAAGACAGAGATGCAGCGTATGAACTGTCAATTTCTGGATAGAGAATATGAGCCACCATTATTGACACAATGCCATTTTTGATGGCATGAATGAATGGTCTTATATCAAAAAGAAATAGCTCTCTTTCTGATTTTGAAACTTTTGGAAGGGATAAATGTGAATCTACAGATGTTTGTCCGTGTCCTGGGAAATGTTTCCCACAGGCTGCAAGATGGTGGTCCTGCATACCTGCTATAAGAGAAAGCCCTACCTCTTCAACCGTACTTATGTTTGAGCTGTATGCCCTTCCTTTCATGTAACTTTTTTCATATCCTATATCAAGAACTGGGGCAAGATTCATGTTGACTCCCACTGCCTTGAGTTCAACAGCGATCATCTTTCCAAGTTCGTAAATTGAGCGCACATCCCTGGTTTTTTCAAAAAATTTTCCTACTGTTTCTGCATCAGGAATTTTCGTGAACCCTTTTTTCAACCTCTGGACCTTTCCTCCTTCCTGGTCAACTGCAATTATAAGGTTTGAATCAACTGCCCTTTTTATATCATCAATCATTTTCTTCAATTCTAAAGGATTTTCATAACCTTCCCCATAAAGAACTATTCCTGCTGGTCTCATTTTTTTGAGAGAGTTCAAAATAGACTTTCCAAAATTATTAGTATCCACTCCCAGAAATATGAAAATTCCGCTTCCGTCTAATTTTTTCATTTTTTCAAAATTTTATGTGTTTAATTATACCATATTTTCCATATTTTTCATTATTTCTTCAACCCTTTTTATTACCTCTGAAAGCCTTACTCCGCTTTCCGCAATCCCATTTGCCACTCCCTTTATTTCCTCAAGAGCCTTTGCCATCTGAGAGGATGAGGTTACCTGTCCCTGAGTTGCTTCCTTTATGTCAACGGAAATTTTGTATACCTCATTAGCCTTCTCCTTCAAAACAGAAAAGACATCCTTCAAATTTTCAATCCTTCGTGTAAGCACCTCAAAGGACTTCACTCCCTCCTCTGTTATCATTACAGTATTTGTAATTGAAGAAAGGATTTCCTCAACAATTTTTCTAACATCCTCAGTTGCATCCCTTGTTCTCAAGGAAAGATTTCTTATTTCCTGAGCCACAACCCCGAACCTCCTTCCTGCCTCTCCTGCTCCTACTGCCTCTATTGAAGCATTTACAGCAAGTAGCCTTGTCTGGTCTGATATGTCTTCTATAAGAGCATTTATGTTTCCTATTCTTTGCGATAACTCGGAGAGCTGAACAATCCTCTTTGCCATATCGTTTATCTTTTCCTTTACGGAAAATATCTCCTTCACAACCTCATCAACTGCTTTTTCGCTTTCCTCTGCTGATAAACTATTTTCCCTTGAAAGGTTTTCAGAGGTCTTTACTATCTCTGCAATCTGAAGTGCTGAAGTTGCGATTTCATCACTGCTTCCAGCAATCTCTGTTACGGATGCTGCCTGCTCCGATGTTCCAGTCTGCACATCCACAACTGCCTTTACTGCCTCTTTCACTGCAGAATCAAGAATTTCTGCTCCCTTCTTCAAGGGAAGAACTATTGAAAACCTCATAACCATATATCCTCCGGCGATGAGGATGACAAAAAGGATGGAGATGAAAATTGATGTCCTTCCAAATGCAGAATAGATTCTTTTGTATGCCCTTTCTAATGAAAGAATGGCAAAAACCTTTCCTGAAGAAGCGCCTTCAGAACTTACATCCGAAATCCCAATTATTATAGCCCCGGCTCCTGTGCTGTGGATTTTTCCTTTTCTATCAACAAGATTGAAAAAATCCTCTTCACTGTGGCATGAAAGGCATTTTGTATCAAAGACATCTACAACAACCCCTTTGCCCTCACTATCCTTCAAAACCACAACCTTTATGTCCTTTGAGGACGAGAATGTTTGAAGATCAGCCTTTATTGATATAACATCACCCAGAAGAATAGATGGACCTACCAGATATGCCATATATGAAGAGAGGTTATTGGCTTCTTCAATTTTTTCATTTATTATGTTTCTTCTTAAAATTATCCATCCAACGAAAAGGTTGAAGAGATAAAAGACCAGGATTCCAAGAGAAAAATACAAAACGATTTTTTGACTCACCTTCAGTTCTTTAATATATCTTGGTACCTTCATATGTTCTTATAATAATAAAAAAGGAACAAAATCTCAATCCCTTAAAAATGTGCTAAAATTTATATCCTACTTCTCCGTAAAATGACGGGTTAGACTCTCCAGGTATAAACACCTTTCCCCGGATATGGTCGGGATACTTTATGTTTTCACCTGTGAGATTTAAAGCGAGCGCTCTTATCGCAAGTCCCTTCCATTCATAAGAAATACCAATGTTGAAAATGTTATATGTCCTTGTTGTATTATCGGGAAGTTCCTCTATCACCTTTTCCCTTCTTCCAATTAAAGACCATGTGGGTGAGAGGTGAAGGTTCCATGGCAGATGGAGGATCAAACCGATATTGAAGAGATGCTTTGAAAAATATGGTATTTTTCCGACTTCCTCTAAACTTCCATTTCTAATGGTTCCATTTGCAATTATATCAAGTCTTTTTACAGGTCTCGCAGATATGCTCAATTCACCTCCCCATACCTCAACTCCTCCTTTGTTTATATACCAAAACTCGTCAGGAAACTCATTCCTTCTCGGGCTGGGTTCTCTTGTTATAAGGTCGTGCACATCCTCAAAATATCCAAGTAGTGAGTACTTTATCCTTCCAAATAACGACCCCTCAATTCCAAAATCTATGCTCCTTATAAACTCCTCTTTCAGGTGAGGATTACCAATAAGGACATTGGTTGTGAAAACATCATATTCAAAAAAGTTGGGATATCTGAAAGCCTCGCCATATACAGCCTTCACATAAAATTTTTCTAATGGCTTCACCACTATCCCCGCTCGCGGGGTAATCCTTCCTACATCTCTCCTTGTATCGTAGTCATACCTTCCGCCAGCATAAATTTTAAAAAATTTGTGCGAATATGCGCCTTCAAGATAAACACCATAGTTTTCTTTATGCCCTGATGTAAGAAATGCAGTCTTTGAATGTAATTCCTTTCTCTCTCTGTCAATGAATATATAAGGGTCAGTATGCTGTCTTTCAAACACACCACCTGCCAAAAGAGAAAATGAATCAGTAACGGAAACATCACCCGTCAATTCAGACCTCAGAACATCACCGCCTGAAATCATTAAAATTCTCGGAGCAGTAATTTGTGCAGGAAATGATGGATATGTATAGCCTGATAAACCATCAAGATAGGAAAGCCTCTGAAGGTTGTTATAACCGGTTCTGAATGTTACCCTCACCTTTTCTGAAATCTCTCCTTTAAGCAGACCTTCAGCATAAAATCCTTCATAAGTGTTTTCACCATTTGTTGCCCATACAGGAATGATGCCAAACTTCATCTTTTCCTGATTAAAGTAGCCGAATATTATCTTGTAGTTATTCCCTGATAATTTCCACATGAAGTTTCCATAGGTATTTTTGTAATCAATCTCCCTTGAACCACCTCTTTCATCCACTGCCTTAAAATTGTATCCTGAATCATAATACACCTCTCCTGAAAGGAAATAATCCAGACCGTTTTTGCTTCCCCCGTAGGAGATTAATGCTCTTGTCAACGGCTCATCCTCATGGACTCCTGCGAGGACATCAATTTCAAAACCATCAATATCCCTTCCATTCCTCGGAATCACATTTATTATTCCTGTGAATGCATTTGTTCCGTATATTGAGGAACCTGGGCCCCTGATTATTTCAACTCTTTCAATCGCTCCCATGGGAATAAATTCAAGGTGAAAACTTCCGTTTACTGGCTCGTATACAGGATACTGGTCAATGAGAAAAAGAGACTTATTGTTGTAATGTGTGGGATATACTCCTCTTATTACAACCTCTGAGTATCCAAAAAAGGATTCCACCACTTCTATACCTGGCTGAAAAGCCAGAACCCTGTAGAGGTCAAGAAAACCATAATTTAAAATCTCTTCCCTTTTCATTATAGAAACAAATGCAGGTACCTCTTCAACCTTTTCCGCTCTCTTTGTCACCGTCTCAACAACATCTTCACGAAAAAATACCTCCTCATATTCCTCTTTTGTTTCTTCAGCAAAAGAAACTGATGTAAACAATGCCATTGTTATGAGTGCGACTAATACTTTCATAAGCCACCTCCTTTAATTGATTTTATTGTATATCCTTTAGGTGTAATGTATTTTCTTTCTCTCATTTCTTTCTCATTTATAATCAACCCCTTTATTGGAAGATGGAGGGAATCCTGTTTTCCCTGAGAAAGAAACTCATTCATTAACCTTCCCGCATATTTACCTGCCTTATCAAAATCTGGCTCAATCGCTATATGTCCTCCTATTTTTAGAAAAATTTCAGATGGTGCTATTATTAAAAAATTTTTCATAGCTGAAAGTTTTACAATTGCTTTATATGTTGTAGGATTCAAAACATAGGGGTCTGGTATAAGATAAAGAAGTTGAAAATTTACTTCTTTAACCTTTATTATGCTATCGGTCGGGCTATTTGATATTATCAGTGCCACATCAACTTTTGCTGAATGCCTCTTTCATTTCGTTACCAATTCCCGTTAATTTATCTGATAGAAGAATGCCTACAGAGTGAATATCCGGAAATACCTCGCTGAATAATTTTGAAACCTCTTCAGGGTAAAAAAAAGTAGATATACCAAAGATTTTTGTGTCTTTTATACCCAAATATTCGGGCCCAATGCTGAGAAGATAGAGCACGGGCAATTCCGGATATTGTTCGTAGAAACTCCTCATTGCCTGAGTGCCTATTGCAAGACCAATTTTTTCTATTCTGGAAAAATTTTCCTTTATAATACGCTTTCCAGTTTCAACATCTCCTTTGATATCATATATCTCAATAATACAATTACACTCCTTTTTGAAAGACTCATAAATCCCATCATAAAACGGATTTGAACTTGTTTTTAGTGCAAAAATAAAAGGTTGGGGCTCAGCATATCCTATTAAAATGTAGTAAAAAAATGTAATGGAAAAAATAACCCCTCTCTTCATAAAATAAAATTATAAAAAAATATATATTTGTGTCAAGAAAATTCAAAAATTCCACAAAATTATCAAAAATAGCCAAAATATTAAAACGCCGAAAACTTGACATTTAATACTAGAGTTTTAAATGGAGGATAAAATAGGAAGGGAGTAATTGTGATATGTGTAAAAGAAATGATAATTAAAAAATTTGGTGAAGGGAAATGGAAAGAAATTTTGAAGAATGCCGAGATTGAAAAAGAACCTCTGCTTCTGCATGTAACAGATGTTGATGATTCAATTTTTATGGAGATTGTGAATTCTATAATGAATGTTTTAAAAATCTCATTTGAACAGGTCTGCGAAGAATTCGCTGAATACTGGATAAATGTATATGCTCCGAGATTTTATAAATCATATTTTGACCGAGCAAAAAATGCCAAGGAATTTCTGTTGCTTATGGATTATGCTCATTCTAGCACTACTAAAGACCTCCCAGGTGCACATCCACCAAGGTTTTCATATGAATGGAAAAATGACAAAACCATAATTATGGGGTACCAATCAAAGAGGAATTTGATTGATTTAATGGTAGCCCTGATAAAAAGTGTAGGAAAATTTTACAATGAACCCTTAAAGGTAACCAAACTTGGAAATGACAAAGAGGAAATAGTTTTTCCTTAAAGTTCAAGAGAGATTTGGAAGTTATAGAATTTCGTTTTTTAACCTACAGGTAGTGAAGTTTTATTATAAAAACCCAAATTTCCTTAAAGCCTCTGCCAGCTTCTCATCAGTTTTTGCGAGCTCCTTTAAAACAGAAATAAACCGCGTTAACTTCTCCTCAAAAGGCTTTATTATTGTCCTCCGGTCCCATAGAGCAAAGGCAATGGTCACCGCTACAATCCCCACAAATATGGCTGAGAGTATCCAGAGAAATGTTATTAACTGCTCAAATCTTTTGTCCATATAGTTTCTGAATTCCTCAAATCTTTTGTCCATCTGCTCAAATCTTTTGTCCACTGAATCTTTGAACTCACTCATCACAGCCTCGAGCCTTATGAGTCTCTCCCTATCCTCTTGAGTGAAGGGGATCTCTTTTGCCCCTGCTTCAAAAGCAATTACACAACCGAAGAATAGTAAACCTGTCTTTATCATTTTTTCACATCTTTTTGTTCATAAAATAATTTTACACTTCCCAAAACTAATTTTCAAAAGAAATTTTTAATGCTCTTTAAAACCTGTTCAATATATAATCTCCTGTTCTCATTGAAAATGCCATAATCCCCTCCATCGGATTGACACCGAGGGATGAAGGGAATATGCTCGCATCCGCAACGAAAAGGTTCCTAAAACCATGAACCTCTCCAAATCTTCCAGTGACCCCCCTTGATGGAGATGAAGACATTCTCATTGTCCCCATTGGATGAAATGCCATGGATTCAATGTAAGATGGTTTAACCCTCAGATTTTTGAAGGCATAAAAGGAATTTCTATTTATTTCTGGCATTGCGTATATTCCCGTAAATACCCTCTTTGCACCTGCTGAAAAATATATCTCAGAAAGTATTTCAACTGCCCTCTTCAACCTCATTGTGTCAAAATTGTTCAAGTGATAAAAAACTAATGCCCTGTATCCCATTACCACTCCCGAAGAGGTGTCTGAAACCATTGCTCCGAAGGTGGACATGTGTTTATATCTTTCCATCAAAGCCTTATGCTTGAGACCAATATATGGAAGGCTTATTGAAAACATATCAGGCGGAACAAATGCTCCTTCAAAAATGATTCCTTCCTTTTCAAGAAATTCGTCTATGAAAAGCCCCTGAGGAACACCTATCCACCCATTTACCTCTTTTTCAAATTCAGCAGCAACCCTTATGGCTGGATGGAGTTTCAAATTCTTCCCTATGAGCCCGCTTTTTGATTTTATCCCGCTTCTAATGAATAAAACAGGAGTGAAAATCGCTCCACAGGAAATAACAATCACATTTCCGTAAAAAAAGCATTTATGTAAGGGATAACCTTCTTCATCAAATGCAGTTGCCTCTATGCCTAAAGCCCTGTCATTCTTGAAAATTATCCTGTCAGCCCTTGTACCTGTAAAAAGGTCTGCTCCTCCCTCTACCGCATCCGGAATATACGTGATGTGCATTGCCTGCTTTGCATCCTTCGGGCATCCGAAAGCACACCTTCCACAACCCTCACATCCTCTTATATTTCTTTTTAACGGATATGACTTTATGCCGAGAGCGTCCGCTCCCTTTCGGACAATTTTTGCATTTTCGCCGAGAACATCATCAGAAACCCTCTCAACAGAAATCCTTCTTTCAATCTCCTCATAAAACCTTTGAATCTGGATTTTATCTATTTGAAGACCCTCTTCCTCATTCCATTTATCTACAACCCTTTCCGGAATCCGAAAACATGTGCCTGAATTTATAACCGTCGTCCCACCCACACACCTTCCGAGGGGAACAGCAATCGGAGGTTTTCCAGGAAGAGCAAGGGCAATTGTTGAACCACCATCCCTGTACATCCTTTTTATTGCAAAGAAATAATCGGATTTGTAATCCTTCAATGTGAAATACCTTCCCTCTTCAATAATCGCAACCTTTTTTCCTCCTTTTGTCAAAACCTGAGAAATAACAGCCCCTCCTGCACCAGAACCCACCACAATCACATCATAAAATCCTTCTACATCTGTTCTGAAGTCCTCCGGTTTATATATATTTCCTTTACTCATCGCACTTAAATCTGAAACCCAGTTTTTCCCTGACAAGCCTGTGATTGTAATAGGTGAGCATGATGAACCCCTTTAGAGCAATTATTATGTGCCTTTTCAAAGCAATTCTGCTTTTCTCCCATTTTTCCAAAAATTCCTGCCTCTCCTTTTCTGAAAGGGAGGTAAATTTCTTGAATTTAGTAAAAATCGGTCCATACTCCACTAATTTCAGAAATAGTTTTATAGCCCTTCTTATGTCCCT
>JBBIVP010000084.1:0-8826 GCA_037439705.1 bacterium | reverse complement strand
AAATTTTCCCTTTTTTTGAAATCCTTTCCACGAGCTCTGCCCCGCAGGAGGGACACTTTTCACCGATTTTGTATGAAGAAGTCCACTTACAGACTGGATATGAGGAACAGGCAATAAACCTCAACCCCTTTTTTGTCCGCTTTACAGAAAGCGGTGACCCGCATTGAGGACAACTGCCCTCTATAATTTCATCTGATAGAAGGACAATTTTTCCATCCTTTTCCTTTTTGAAATTGGAAGAAAAATTACAGGCGGGATAATTTCCGCAAGCAATGAATTCTCCATTCTTTCCCATCTTTATATATGTTTCCCCTCCACAAAGAGGGCATTTAAGTTCTGTCTTTATTCCCTTACCCTTATAGTTTTCTATGTCTTTCTCTGCATTACGGAGATACTCTTTAAGTAAAGAATAAAAACTGGAAACTGTCTTTCTCCATTCCTCTTCTCCCCTTTCTATCAGGTCAAGTTGTCTTTCCATCCTCGCAGTAAAATTTGTATCCATTATCTCCGCAAAATGCTGAAGGAGGATTTCACAGACAAGAGTTCCGAGGGCAGTGGGATGGAACCTTCCATTCTCTACTTTTACATAACCCCTTTTCTTCAGAGTTGAAATTATTGTAGCGTAGGTTGAGGGTCTTCCTATTCCCTTTTCTTCAAGCTCTTTAATGAGACTGCTTTCGTTATACCTTGGAGGAGGCTTCGTCCAGTGCTGTTCCGGCTTTATTTCTACAGGTTTTAAAACCTCCCCCTCTTCCAAAACTGGAAGAATTCCTGCTCCATCTTCCCCCTCTTCCCTTTCCTCCTCATAAACCTTTTTAAAACCATCAAATAAAAGCCTTGAACCCGATGCCTTAAACACATAATCTCCACATACAAGTTCAGCGATAATTATTTCATATACTGCAGGATTCATCTGGCATGCCAGAAACCTTCTCCATATGATCTCATAAAGTTTACCTTCATCTTTTGAAATATATTCCTTTATAGATGATGGCGTTATTTTAACATCTGCAGGTCTTATTGCCTCATGGGCATCCTGTGCGGACTCCTTGTTCCTGTAAATTCTCGCTTTATCAGGAAGATAATCCCTGCCGAATTCATTTTCTATCACCTGCCTTACCCTTTCTATTGCCTCTTCCGCTATCCTTACAGAATCTGTTCTCATGTATGTAATAAGACCAAGTCTTCCATAAGGACCTGCATCAACTCCTTCATAAAGGTTCTGAGCGACCCTCATCGTTCTCTCCGCCGAAAAACCAAGTTTTTTGAATGCATCCTGCTGAAGGGTGCTCGTAATGTAAGGAGGTGGGGGATTCACCCTTCTTTCCTTTTTTGTTACCTCTTTAACGATAAACTCTTTATCATTTATCTCCTCAACGATTTTCTTTGAAGCTGCTTCATCGGAAATCGGGTCTTTTGTCCTTAGCTCCGCAGAAAACCTTTTACCGTCCTTTTCAAAAAATACAGTAATTGTCCAGTACTCCTTCGGGACAAAAGCTTCTATTTCCTTCTCCCTTTCCACCACAAATTTAAGCGCCACAGACTGAACCCTTCCCGCAGAAATCCCTCTCTTTACTTTATCCCAAAGAAGCGGAGAAATTTTATAACCCACAAGCCTGTCAAGCACCCTTCTTGCTTTTTGGGCATTATACAGATTTTCGTCAAGTTCTCTCGGATTATTTATACCCTCTTTTACGCCTTTTTCGGTAATCTCGTGAAAAACTGCCCTTTTTATAACCTTTGAATCCATTATCTCTTCTGCTATATGCCAGGCTATTGCCTCTCCTTCTCTATCAGGGTCTGAAGCAAGAAATACAATTTCAGCATTATATGACTTCTCCTTCATTTCCTTTATTCTCGCTCTCCTTGCTGGAATAGTCTGATACTCTGGCTCAAATCCTTCCTCTATCTTTACTCCCAGACGGGACTTTGGAAGGTCTTTTATATGCCCGTAAGAAGCAATAACTTCAAAATCCTTTCAAAGAAATCTCTTTATAGTTTTTGCTTTGGCAGGTGATTCAACTATAACAAGTTTCATCCCTTAATAAAACCACCTCCCTCTGTCCTTTTTATAATTCCCTTTAATTCAAGGGATGTAAGGACTTCATATACATTAGTTCCCTTCTCCTGTGAAAGAAATAGCAAATCTTCAGGATAAAATACCTCTCCATTTTTTATGAATTTCAAAAGCAAGGACTCGCTCTCGGTCAGAAAATCTTTAGTGGAACTTAAATTAAGAAGAGGCTGACCGAGAACCTCGGAAAGGTCTTCAAAACTTGTGAAGGGAGTTGCTCCCTCTTTTATCAACTTATTTGTCCCCCTGCTCATTGCAGAGGTTATGTTTCCTGGCACTGCGAATACCTCCCTTCCCTGCTCGAGCGCAAATTTTGCTGTTATCAGAGCACCACTTTTTTCGCCCGCTTCAACAATAATAACAGCGGACGAAATGCCAGAAATGATTCTATTCCTTTGAGGAAAATGTGAAATATGGGGCTCTTCATATAGTGGATACTCTGAAAGAGCGCATCCGTTTTCACATATTCTTCTGAAAAGGTTTTTGTGTTCCGGAGGATATATCCTCATTAAACCTGAACCGAGAACCGCAATTGTTCTTCCACCTCCATTCATGGCTGAAGAATGCACTATACTATCAATTCCGTAAGCCATTCCGCTTACAGGAGTCACACCGTTCAATGCAAGAAGAAAGGCAATCTTTTCAGCCACCATTTTTCCATATTCGGTGGGTGTTCTTGTACCCACTACCCCTACACACCTTTCATCCGGTTTCATATCTCCCATTACATAAAGAACAGGAGGTGGGTCAGGAATATGTTTAAGAAGAAGGGGATATGAGGGAGATTCAACCGTGAGAATTTTTATTCTGTTCTTTTCCGAGATTTCTATTATCTTTTCAGCCATGAGCAGGGTTTCTTTTTTTATTATAACCTCAATGGGGTTCTCCCTTAAAAGTCCAGTTCCTTCAAGTTCCTTTTTTGAAAGCGAAAAAATTGTCTCCGGTTTCAAGCCTTTTTCAAGAATTTTCTTAAAGGTTATGGGACCCACTCCATCTATCAAACTTAAAGCAATCCATTCCCTCAAGGACATTTAAAAAACCTCTCCCCTCACCAGACTTTTATAATTCTCCCTCTTCCTTAAAATTTTCCACTTCTTTCCACTCACCAGCACTTCAGCCGCTCTGGGGCGCGAATTATAATTTGATGACATTGAAAATCCATATGCCCCTGTATCAAGAACTGCTATAAACTCTCCATTCCTTATCTCGGGCATTTCCCTTTCTTTCGCAATAAAATCACCGGATTCGCAGATAGGTCCAACCACATCAAATTTATATAATTGCCCGTTCTTCTTTTCTTCAACAGGAAGTATTCTATGAAAAGAATTGTATAATGAGGGTCTTATAAGGTCATTCATTCCTATATCGGTAACAAGAAATTTCTTTGTTTTATTATCCTTCACATAAATAACCCTTCCCAGCAGAATCCCATTGTTACCAACGAGGAACCTTCCGGGTTCAACGATTATTTTTACATCAAGCCCTTTTAGTCCCTCTTTGATAGCAGAACTGTAAGCCTCTAAAGAAAGCCCGGTTTCTCCATCTTTATACTGAATTCCAATACCTCCTCCTACATCAACAAATTCCAGTTTTATTCCCTCATTTTCAAGTTTCATCAAAAGAGCTTTTATCTTTTTTGCCGCCTCATAAAATGGTTCAGGAATGGTGATCTGTGAACCTATGTGAAAGTGTATTCCTGCTGGCTGAAGAAATTTGCTCCTTGCCACATTTTTATACAGAGAATACGCAATCTCTTCAGGAATCCCGAATTTGGAATTTTTCAGACCCGTTGCAATATATGGATGGGTCTTCGGGTCAATATCAGGATTAACCCTCAACATAATTTTTACTTTCTTTTTAAGTTTTTTTGCAATCTCCTCTATAATCCTTAACTCCTCCTCACTCTCGCACACAATAGAAAAGATGCTATTTTTTATGGCATACTTGATTTCATCACCTGTTTTACCAACACCGGTAAAAAGAATTTTTTTCGGACTGATTCCTGCAAGAAGCGCCCTGTAGAGCTCTCCTCCTGAAACAACCTCAGCACCACATCCCTCATCCTTTACTACCTTTAAAATTCCCATATTTGAATTGGCCTTTACAGCATAAGCAACAAAATAAAGGCTTTTCCCGAATGCCTTCTTAAGGCTCCTTATTCTCTCCCTTATTCCATTTTCGCTATAAATATAAAGCGGAGTTCCGAATTTCTTTGCAATGAAAGAAAGGTCAACCTCTTCTAAATGAAGAATTCCGTTTATATATCTTACCATCATAAAAAACTTATTTACCATTCTAAAAAATTAAAAACAAGTCTTTCAACATTTCGCAATTTAATGTTTGAACTCCTTTTTGTAATTTTAAAAAAATTTAAATTGGTCATTTGACAGAGAAATTTTCAAAATCTATAATTTAAAAAAATGCATTCAGGAAGGGATAAAATTTCCAAAGAGAAAATAATAGAGCTTTTCAGAAATCATGTATCTTCTGGAAAAGCAAGGGTCTTTACATCCTTTGATATGGATTTTGTTTTTGGAAAAAGGGAGGGAGTATATGTGTGGGATATGGAAACAGGAAAAGAATTGATCAACTGTCACTGCAATGGAGGGGTTTTCAATCTGGGACACAGAAATCAGGAAATAATAAGGGCGCTTGAAGAAGCTCATGAAGAAATTGATATAGGAAATCATCACCTCATAAGCCAGTTCAGGGCATTGCTTGCCAGAAAGATGGCAGAGCTTATGCCCGGCGACATAAGTTATACGGTTTTTGGGGTGAGCGGAGGAGAGGCAATTGACCTGGCGATAAAAATTGCGAGAGCATATACGAGGAGGCACAAAATAATTTCTGCAAAAGGAGGGTATCATGGACATACTGGTTTTGCCCTTGCCACAGGAGATGAGAAGTATAAAAAACCATTTGAACCACTTGCTCCCGGGTTTTATCAGGTTCCCTTTAACGACCTTGAAAGCCTTGAAAGGGCTGTGGATTCAGAAACCGCTGCTGTGATTTTTGAAACCGTTCCCGCCACTCTGGGCATTTATGTTCCTGATAAAAATTTTTTCAAGGGAGTAAGGGAGATATGTGACAGAAAGGGAGCATTGATGATTATTGATGAGATTCAGACAGGGCTTGGAAGAACTGGAAAGCTCTGGGGTATAGAACATTTCGGAGTTGTTCCTGATATAATTGTCACGGGAAAGGGATTGAGCGGTGGAATTTATCCCATCACCGCCACCTCTTTCAGAACCCATCTTGAAAGGGTTTTTCATAAAGACCCGTTTATTCATGTTTCAACTTTTGGGGGAGCAGAGCCCGGATGTGTGGTGGCGATGAAGGTTCTTGAAATTTCATCTTCACCTGAATTTTTTCAGCATGTAAATAAAGTTGCCGAGTTTTTTAAGAGGGAACTAAATGCATTGAAGGAAAGGAATTCGGACATAATCCTTTCCATCAGACAGCTCGGAATGATGATGGGAATTAAAATGAAGGACCAAACCTGGGGTATGATGATGACAAAGGCGTGCTATGAATCCGGACTCTTATGTATATACGCAAATAATGATCCGTCAGTTCTTCAGTTTCTTCCACCCCTCATAATAAAAGAGGAAGAAGCAATGGAAGTAATAAGAAGGCTTGATAAAGCCTTTTCTCTTGCAAGGACAGGAAAATTTCAGACCGGGCTTGCATTAGGTTATATCAGGGAGAAAATCAGAAAAGCCTTTGATGGGGTGAAGGGATTTCTGAAATGAGATTTGAGGTAGATGAGGAAGTTTTAAGAAAATTTGAGGAAGGAATAAATACCAGATATCCAGAAAAAAGTAAGATGCCGGCGAGGATTATCGGTTATGGAGAAATAAGCACGGTCTTTCTGATAGACCATCCGGCCTTTCATTCCCTTGCTTTTAAAAGGCTTCCAATTTTTTCTTGCGAGGAGGAGGCTGATGAGTACGAAAGAATTTTAAAAGAATACATAGAAGTTCTAAGGAATGTGGGAATAAGTGTAATTGATACAGGGGGAGTAAAAATTAAAACTTCGGATGGAAGGATTGTTTATTATGTGGTTCAGAGGGAATTTCCGCAATCAAAAATCGGAAATTTCTTTATAAAGGGTCTGGATGAAAAAAGGGCAATAGAGGTTTTTGAACGGGTAATCTACGAGCTGAAAAAAGTGAAGGAATTCAACGAGAGGAGTGAGAATATAAAGGTGGGGATTGACGGACAGATTTCTAACTGGATAGTGGAGGATTCGGAAAGGGAGGATATAAATCTGCTTTATTTTGATGTTTCAACTCCCCTTTACAGGAAAAACGGTGAGGAAATGCTCAAAGCGGGACTGTTTTTAAAAAGCGTTCCACCCATTTTAAACATAATTGTAAGATACATATTTCTTCAGGAAATTCTTGACAGATATTACGATTTTCGTCTCGTAGTCACAGACCTTATTGCAAACCTTTTCAAAGAAGGTGTTCCGGAAATTATATATAAGGTTTTAGATGTGGCTAACAGGGTTCTTGATAAAAAGATAACATTTGAAGAAGTAAAATCCTATTACAAAAGAGACGCCTTCATCTGGAGCCTGTTTCAGTTTTTGAGGAAAACCCACAGATTTTTTAAAATGAACCTTCTAAGAAAAAGGTATGAATTTATATTGCCAGGAAAAATTAAAAGGTAAGCAAAATCCCGCACCAGAGGAGATTGAAAGAATGTTTTCATCCATTGCTCATAAATACGATTTTTTAAATCATCTTTTAAGTTTAAATTTTGACAGAAAGTGGCGGAGAACGGTTTTCAAACTTGTAAATTCTCCGGAAATTCTTACGGTCCTTGACCTTTGCACCGGAACAGGAGACCTTGCAATCGTATTGAGAGCCATGGGACACAGGGTTTTTGGGGTTGACCTTTCTGAGAAAATGCTCAGATTAGCAGGGAAGAAGGCAGAAAAAAGAAAAATCACAGATAACTTTTTCCTTATAAAAGGGAATGCCTTGTCTCTTCCTTTTAAGGACGGGGTATTTGACCTGATTACCATCGGGTTCGGTTTGCGAAATTTTTCTTCCTATGAGACAGGAATTTCGGAGATAGTTCGGGTTTTAAAAAGAGGGGGGAAATTAATCATCCTTGAGTTTTCTATGCCAGAAAATAGAATTTTTTCACTCTTATATTCCGTTTACCTTGGTAAAATTCTGCCGTTTATAGGAGGGATTGTATCGGGTTCAAAAGGAGCCTACGAATACCTTTCCTCATCAATCAGGGGTTTTATGAAAAAAGATGAAGTTATAAGGCTTCTTGAAAGAGCAGGCATAAGGGTGATGGATTCAAGAGCATTAACAGGAGGAATAGCGATTGTATATACTGGAATAAAACAAGGTTTTGGGGTCAGAATGCCATATATTAATTCATGATATATTTATGTTATTGTTATAGAAAAAATCAGGAGGTGAAAGATGGAAAAGTTATACCATGAGAAGGTATTGGTTGTGGGGTTTGAGCGTAGGGAGAAAGGCACACTGCAGTTGGACTTACTCCCGATGGTAGTAGGTATGGTCCACTCAATTTTTCAAACGATGGGGAGGGATTCAGAAGTCTTTTAGAAGAAATAAGGAAATGGAAGGAGAGAAGCGGGATGGAGGGCACTTTTCAATCCCTAAATGAGGTTTTGAAATTCATGGGGCTAAACTTGGTTTTTTATCAATCCGGGAAGGCAAGAAGTAAATCGCATATTTCAAAGAGGGGAAATCCGGCTTTGAGGGAGGCGATGTTCTTTGCTGGAATTTGGTAAGAGAGAAAGTAGCGGGGAGACCATCAAGGCAAGACAAAAGGGGGATTTTCCACCCTCAGGGTCAGAACAATGGCTCCTCCCTCCTATAACACCTCCGATTAAGCATTTTCGGGCTCAAAGTTCCGAATTACCAGCTTTGATGGTTATATGCTCTCTTACTGAAAATGAATATACCAAAAATTCACAAATTGTCAACATAGCGGCGCACACCTCCTCTATATGAATATACAACCATGGAATAAAGAAGTCTCGTGAGGAAGGAAGTTGTTATCTCTTTCTGAGTTTTTTCAGGGATTTTAAAATTGTTAGAAGATGGTTTACTTCCTCCTCAGAACTATCCATGACAATGTCAGTAGTAAAAACAGCAGAGAGTTCTTTATGATGCAAAGGAGGTATAATTGATTGAGATATTTCAGGAAATAAATCTGCTACTGAGATGTTAAATGCTTTTGCTATTCTCCACAGAAAAATGAACGATGGGTTTAACTTTCCGCACTCAAGCAAACTTATTGTCTTCCAGTGATATCCTGTGAAATCTGCGAGAATTTCCTGAGACCATCCTCTTTCCTTCCTCAGTTTCTTTCTCCTTTCTCCAAGTTGTTCCAAAACTTCTTTCTCTTCCATAAAGAGAATTTTATGAAAAGGATTTAAAATGTGTATCCAAAAAATGTGGGATTTTTATGGAATAATACCCAATATATTATCTATAAACATTCTTTCACTCCCTCTTCTATAAAATTTACCCCGTGGATACTATTTTTGAGCTATTTTTGAAGTGGGGATAGGTTCTGATTTTTCAAAATGGTAATCTGTTTTTCTAAAGAAGGTTTTTCCAAGCGGGTTTTTGTAGAACAATATGTATATCATTACTAAGAGAAAAGTGTTTTTTGTTGAAATTTTTTGAACAAGGGGGGGTGGAAAAGTTAAGATATGAGCGACATTAAGGAGTGAGAGATGAAACAAATCCCTT
>JBBIVP010000083.1:461-9047 GCA_037439705.1 bacterium | reverse complement strand
GAAAAAGATGGGTTATTTTTAACAATTACCTTTTAATGCTCACTTTTCACCGTTCTCTCCACCCATATAAAACATCTGTTCCAGTATGGAAGAAATTGTATCTACGAGCTCATCAATACTTCCCTCTCCCTCCTTAATGTAGCGCATATCTTAACTTTTCGAGAAAGAGAGAGGGTTTTGTTAGCGAAATTGTTCAAAAATAGCATAATAAATGAAAATTTGAATTCTTCACCCATTTTTTGGAAAATAGTTCTTATGGAAGAGAAATTTGATGTAATTGTAATAGGCGGTGGACATGGAGGGTGCGAGGCTGCGCTTGCATGCGCAAGGATAGGGGTTAAGACCCTCCTCATAACCATAGACCTTGATAAGATAGCCCAGATGTCCTGCAATCCCGCGATAGGTGGAGTTGCAAAGGGGCATCTTGTAAAAGAAATAGATGCCCTGGGTGGCGAGATGGCAATAAACATTGATAATACAGGGATTCAGTTCAGAAGAATAAATACAAAAAAGGGGGTTGCTGTTCGTTCATCAAGAGCACAGGCGGATAGAAAGGCTTACAGAGAAAGGATGAGAAAGGTCCTTGAGTCCGAAAAGAATTTAACCCTGCTCCAGGGTTTTGCAGAGGAAATATGCGTTGAAAACGGAAAGGTAAAGGGAATAATTACAAATTTTGGAGCCTTCATTCCGGCAAGGTGTGTGATAGTAACAACAGGAACATTTCTCAACGGACTCATTCATATTGGATTGAATAGATATCCTGCGGGAAGGGCAGGCGACCCTCCATCAATAGGTCTTGCAGAATCTCTGAGAAAACTTGGATTTAAAATGGGAAGACTGAAAACCGGAACCCCTCCAAGGCTTGATGGAAGAACAATAGATTTTTCGTCCATGGAGATTCAGCCACCGGATGACCCTCCAAAACCTTTTTCTTTCAGCACCAGAAAGATAGAAAGAAAACAGGTTCCCTGTTATATCACCTATACAAATGAAAGGGTTCATGAAATAATAAGGAAAAACCTTGACAGGTCTCCTTTATATTCAGGGATTATAAAGGGAATAGGACCAAGGTACTGTCCTTCCATTGAGGATAAGGTTGTAAAGTTTCCTGAAAAGGAGAGGCATCAGGTTTTCATTGAGCCTGAAGGATACGATTCCATTGAGTTTTATCCCAATGGTGTTTCAACAAGCCTTCCCGTAGATGTTCAGATAAAAATGCTGAGAGAAATTCCGGGGCTTGAAAGGGTAAAAATTTTGAGACCGGGTTATGCAATTGAGTACGACTTTGTCCATCCTACAGAATTAAAGCCCACCCTTGAAACAAAAAAAATAGAGGGTTTATATCTTGCAGGACAGATAAATGGAACATCAGGGTATGAAGAGGCAGGTGGACAGGGTATAGTAGCGGGCATAAATGCAGCGATGAAGGTTCTCGGAGGAGAAGAAGTGATAATAGAGAGGTCAAGGGCATACATAGGAGTTATGATAGATGACCTCATAACAAAGGATGTGACCGAACCCTACAGGCTTTTCACATCAAGGGCTGAATTCAGGCTCCTTTTGAGGGAGGATAATGCAGATCTTAGATTGAGGGAGATAGGAAGAAAGGTTGGACTTGTTAAGGATGAAGTATATAATGAGTTTTTGAAGAAGGTAAAAGGGATAAATGATTTAAGAGAATTTCTGAATGAAAAGAAAATCTACCCCCCTTCCTTTAATGGAATTCCCATAAATAAGCCTATGACATTGAAGGAGTTCATAAGGAGACCCGATGTGAGCCTTTTAAAGGTTCTTGAAGCGATGGACATAAAAAATTTTGGAGAAGATATAGTTGAGGAAGTGGAGATAGAAATGAAGTATGAAGGATACATAAAAAGAGAAATGGAGCAGATGGAAAAGATAAAGAAGATGGAAGCAGTGAGAATACCCGATGACTTCTCATTCAGGGGAATTCCTGGATTGAGGAAGGAGGTGTGGGAGAAATTGGAAAGGAGAAGACCAAAGACATTAGGAGAGGTGATGGAGATGGAAGGAATGACCCCTGCTGTTTTAAATATACTTTCTGTTTATCTAAAAAGAAAGGAAGAAAGAACTTGAGGTATATAAAGGATTTTCTTATTCTCACAGGCTACGGATGGAATGAAGAGATAGAAAAAGCATTTTCCATTTTTCTCTCAGAACTTAAAAGGTGGACGAAAAAAATAAACCTCACATCCATAAAAGATGAAAGAGAAATGGAGATAAAACATATCGTTGATTCCCTTCATGCCCTCAAAATTGTTCCACGTGGAACATTTTTGATGGATATAGGTGCGGGAGCGGGATTTCCATCCATTCCTTTAAAAATTGTTGAAAACTCTTTAAGGGTTGTGATGCTTGAGGCTTCTGAAAAAAGGGTTGCCTTTCTGAATCACATAATAAGGCTTCTTTCCCTCAAAAACGCAAGGGCAATACATCAGAGGGCAGATGATAAGAACTTTTCCTCCATAATGAAGGAGACGGTTGATGTGGTGATAGGGAGGGCGGTTGCATCACCTGAAACCTTTCTTGAAATTGCATATCCCTACGCAAAGAAGAATGGAAGGATTGTATATATGCTCGGAAAAAACCAGGAACCCGAATACTACAGGAATAGCCTCAAAGAACTTAACCTTAAGGAAGTTCTGATTGAATCCTATTCTCTTCCTGATAATATGGGTGAGAGAAAGATATGGGTTCTGGAGAAGGAATAAGGATTGTAATAGCGAATCAGAAGGGAGGGGTTGGAAAAACCACAACTGCTATAAATCTCGGTGCCTCCCTTGCAGTGGGAGGAAAAAGGGTTTTGCTCATAGACATGGACCCCCAGGCAAATGCCACAGCTGGCCTGGGATTTGAGCAGGTGCCAATTTCCTACAGATTTCTCTTGGGGGAAATGCCTACTGAAAAGGTCATCAAGAGAACAGAGGTTGAAAATCTGTTTCTCATTCCCTCAGGAATTGACCTTGTAGGATTTGAGGTTGAATTTTCTTCAACGGAAGACAAACACTTCATCCTTTCAAAAAGACTTGAGGGATTAACGGGTTTTGATTTCATTTTTATAGACTGTCCTCCATCCCTCGGGCTTTTAACCGTAAATGCACTGGTTGGTGGTCAGATGGTTCTCATACCGCTTCAGTGCGAATACTATGCCCTTGAAGGGCTTTCAAAGCTGATGAATACCATTGAGATTGTGAAGGAGGGGATGAATCCTGAATTGAAAATTCTCGGAATAGTCTTAACCATGTTTGATGGAAGGACAAACCTTTCAAAACAGGTTGAGGAGGAGGTTAGAAAGTTTTTTCCAAAACAGACATTCAGGACAGTTATTCCAAGGACTGTGAGGCTTTCTGAAGCTCCAAGTTTCGGAAAGCCCATATTTCTTTATGATGCGAGTTCTTCAGGAACCATTGCATATACAAAACTTGCAGAGGAATTTATAAGGAGGATAGAAAATGAAAGATAAAAAGGGACTTGGCAGGGGGCTTTCAGCCCTTTTGCTTCCAAAAAAAGAGGTAAAAGAGGAAATACTGGAGCTGGATGTGGATGAGATAAAACCCAATCCCTATCAGCCAAGAAGGGATTTTGACGAGCAAAAGTTGAAGGAACTTGCTAATACCATAAAGGAAAGGGGAATACTTGAACCACTTATAGTTAGAAAAACACCAGCAGGTTATGAACTCATATCCGGAGAGAGGAGGTGGAGGGCAGCAAAAATTGCAGGTTTGAAAAAGGTTCCATGCCTTATAAGAACCGTAAGTGAGGACGAATCCCTTGAACTCGCCCTCATTGAAAACCTTCAAAGGGAAGACCTCAATCCTGTAGAAGAAGCAAGGGCTTACAGGGTTCTAAAAGAGAAATTTGGAATGACACAGGAAGAGATTGCTGAAAGGGTTGGAAAGGACAGGGCAACAGTAGCAAATAGGATGAGGCTTTTAAAGCTTCCTTCTGAGGTTCTTGAAGGATTATATCAAGGAAAAATTTCAGAGGGGCATGCCAAAATCCTTCTTTCCTTACAGAATGAACGGGAGACAATAAAATATTATGAAAGGGTCGTTAAAAATTCCTTGTCTGTGAGAAGCCTTGAGAAACTTCTTTCAGGAAAAGAAAAAAAAGAAGAAAAGAAAGAAGACCCGAATTTAAAGATGGTAATAAGGAAATTAGAAGAGTTTTTTCAGGCAAAGGTGGGAATAGGAATTTCCAGAGCGGGAAATGGGGTTTTGTCCATCAGGTTTTCAAGCATTGAACATCTAAATGACATTCTTGAAAAAATTGGAATCAAGGACACACTGTAGGAAGGGCTATATCTCCTTCCAAATTTCCTGAAAAATAATTTTCAGCATTCTCAAAAATTCCTTCACAATCAACAAAAACTCCATAGCGGTAATTATCTATAACAGAAGAATCTGACATTGAGAGGTATCCCCCTTCTCCAACATAAATCCCGTCCCTGCAGCTGTAACCTATTTCTGAATTTTCAATGGTGAGGTCAGAAAAAACAGAGATGTTTGCTTCATACAGACCATTTCCTCCGTCGTATATTTTAGAATTAAGAATTGATGACGGATTTGCGGTTTCCTCAAAAACTATTCCTCCCCAACAGTAGTTTATATCCCATGCCTCAAAGGATGCACCTTTTATGAATAATGCTCCTCCATCCTTTACCTTTATTTCATAGGATGGAAGGTTCGGCCCGGTGTCAACATAAAATTTTGCTCCTGATTTTACATTTATAGATGCGCCATTTATTTCTAAATCACTTATGAAAAGGTAATTATATGCCTGCCAGTCTCCGCTGTTTATAATCCCGTCGCTTCCGTCAACAACTATCTGAGATTCAATTTCAAGACCAGGGGAAAGCAGGGTTAAGGCATCTGAAAATAAAAACATATCTCCTGAAAAATTGTCATAAAATTTTGACCTATTTATATCAAATGTGGCGTTTAGACTATTCATCCTCAAGCCATAAAACAGGTTTCCCCTTATTTCTGAGTTATCCATTTTTAGGTAGCCATTTAAAGAAATTCCATCTTCAGCATACTCCACAATTGCTCCATTAATCTCAGCAGAGCCTGTTATAACCATTCCCTTCCAGTCTCCACTTAATGGGTCAAGAAACTGGGATGTGAAAAGAACAATTCCTGTTTCACTCCCTCTCACAATGAGTTCAGCATCTTCGTTTATATAAAGTCCTGCGTCTTTGAAGTATAAAACTGCACCCTCTTCAATTTCCATTTTTCCATTTCTTAGGGTTAAATTTTTTGAGATTAAAACCTCGCATCCACTCTTTATCAGTATGTCTCCTTCCCGGTAATTATCAATGATGTTCTGAACATCAGGACACGGATTTTTCGGAATTACCAGTTCCCTTTCCTCACAACCTGATAGGAGAAGCACTAAAAGAATTATTATGCCTGAGGTGAAATGATGTTTCATAAATCACCCCGTTTTTTAATTCATTTTTAAATTTTATTTAATTTTTATTCCACTTCAAGGAGAGAGAGGTCACGATTGTGTGTTTGACTAAATTGAAAAAATTTTAGATTGTTAAAATTGTAAGGATGAAAAGGAAGTTAGAGAAAATTGAATTACTCAAAATGTATTTTCAAAAAAATAAAGAGGTTTTGATGGCTTTTCTGTTTGGTTCCCGTGCAAAGGGTTTGGAAGGTAAAGACTCAGACTGGGATATCGGGGTCTATTTTAAACCAAAAGAGTATTTAGAATTAGAATCCATCAAAGAATATAAAAGGGAAAAAAATCTCTGGTCAGACTTGGTTAATATTCTGGAAACAGATAACCTTGATCTGGTTGTTTTGAATCGGGCGAAAGCAAGCGTCCTCTATAGCGCTTTGGTGAATTCACTACCCATTATAATTAAAAATTACAAACTTTATTATGATTTACTCTGTAAAGCAGGTTATGAAGCCTTTGACTGGTATCAATTTGTGGAAGAATTTTATGAAATCAGCAAAAAATCCAAATCTCTATTACCTGAAGCCAAAACCCGGATCAGAGAAAGGCTTAATTTTCTAAGAAGAGAATTGATTGAGATTGAGGAATTTAAAAAATTGACTTTTGAAAAATACAGGGATGAATTAAAGGAGCAGAGGAATGTTGAAAGATGGGCAGAAAATATAGTCATGGCAACGATTGATATTGCCAAAATTATTCTGGCCTCAGAAAAAAAAGAGATCCCTCAGGGCTATCGTGACACTTTAAAGGTTTTTGCTGTTTTTTATCTCAATTTCAACGAAAAAGAAGCAGATAGATTTTCTGAATTTGCAAAATTGAGGAATATAATAGCCCACGAGTATTTAGACCTCAAATGGACGAAAATAAAAAAATTCATTCAATCTGTTCAGAAAATATATCCAAAATTGATTAAAAAAGTGGAAGGTTTATTGAAAAAATAATTCAAAATTCTATTCCGGGAGGTTTTATTGCTGAAGGAAAAGTTTCAGTGATTTGAAAGCCCTGTCTTTCTCAACCGGATTTATCTTTGCCTTTCTCAAAACCTCTTCCATAAACGAAATTGTGTTGTCATAAATCTCCCTTTTTACTCTATAAGGATGACCGTCCTTTCCTCCGTGGGCAAATGAGAACCTGACAGGGTCTTCATATGATGGTTTCTCTCCGAATATAAGTTCCGCAAGGAGGACAAGAGCCCTTATTCCTTCCTTTCCCATTCCCTTTATTAACAAAAGTTCTTCAAAGGTCTGTGGGTTCCTTTCAATAACAGTTCTTACAGTTTCCTCAATTTTTTTGAGCCTTAATCCTTTATCCCTTATTTTGTGTTCCTTTTGCATGATGAGGGAGAGGCCACTATTGGCGATCGCCAGTTCTTTTATGTCGGTGGTCCTTTCCCTCAATCTTCTGCTATCCCTGTGAATTAAGTTTAAGGCGCGCCTTTTCAAATCACAGCATATTGCAGAATGTGGTTCCTCAACCATTGACTTTACATCATCACTGAACCAGTGATACCTTCTCGCCATTTTTATTTCAGGACACATACCCTGCTGTATTACAGCCCACTTTCCATCCTTTGTAAATATGAATGTGTGATGATAGAGCTCAAATCCATCCTGAAGACAGACCGAATCAACCTTTGCAGAGAGCCTGCTTATCTTTACGAAAAAATCTCCATCAAATCCATTTTTTTCGCAAAAAAATAGAATCTCTTCTGGGGTCCTCAAAGAGGATTTTCCCTTTCCTCCGCATACATAAACGCCGAGCTCGTTCATAACAGGAGCGAGACCGAACTTTATTGCACCACATAAAGTTGTGGTAATTCCGCTTGAATGCCAGTCAAAGCCGAGAATACAGCCGAGGGATTGAAACCAGAATGGGTCCGAAAGCCTTCTCAAAAGTTCGTCCCTTCCATAAAAAACCACGACCGCTTCACATATAGCCCTCCCAAGCCTTATCATCCTCTCCATCAGCCATTTTGGACACTCCCCATAGTGAAGCGGTAAGGTTGCAGTTTTCATCAATAGTTTATTGCTATTGTCCAGGGAACATCGTCATTTTCCTTTATCAGGGTTACATCCTTACTGAAGTCATCATCGTAGCCAAGTTTCACCTTCACCTCAAGTTTTGATCTGACTTCAGTAGTTGTAACTGCTGTTGACTCGCCAGGATAGGGGTCTGGAAGGGAAAGGTAGTTTCCTGCTAATGTAACGAAAACGCAATCAGGACCGAGTCCGCACTCCCAGTTTTCATATACCGTTGAATCACCAATTTTGTAGCTCAAAATCATTGGAGGTGGATTTCCGTTTACATCGGAAAGGATTCCTGTTATGGTGTATAAAATATTTGCGCATTTATTATCTGGAATGGCGATGGAGTTAGACCATAAGCCAGAATAGGTATATGCTGAACAATTCGTAGAACAATCAATGTCGCATATTTCGTAATCCATATCAAGCCATATGGTATAGAATGGCATTCCAGAGAAGACTACCTTTATCTCCCTCCATATACTAATATCATTATCCCACCTTCCATTTGGACCATCGTATTTTTCATTTTTGTTTGCATCAAAGTAAAACTCGTGGGGGTCCCATTTTCCGTTTCCATTCTTATCAGTGAATGTATCTCCTGAGTTGTAGGTGCCATTTGCATTAAGGTCTGTGAATGGCTCTCCTGAATCGTACTGACAGTTCTCGTTCACATCATCGTATGGCTCTGGTGGGGTGAACCTTCCATCATTGTCAAGGTCGTTGTATGGTTCATCGTCATCCCATATCCCGTTATCGTTTGAATCAATAAAAGGTTCTCCTATGTCAATGAAATCCTCCCCGCTGTCATAAACGCCGTTTCCGTTTGCATCAAAGAATGTTTCCTCGCCCTTTGTAACAGCAATTACTGTAACAAGTCCATCCCCTGGATTGTGTTTCTGAAAGTATCTCGTCCCTTCCTCATACTGGGTTTCGCAGGTATTTATATAAAAAAGCGGGGTATAATTGAGGTAATAGGGGTCTTCGCTTTGGGGCTTCGGCTTCAGGTCCCTTGGAAGTGGACCCTGCGTCTGAAGGATTGTCGTTGCTCTTCCCATTTCAGCAACAACCT
>JBBIVP010000083.1:0-451 GCA_037439705.1 bacterium | reverse complement strand
CGCTGTTTCAATCCCTCCTCCTTCTGTGAAGAAAGAAACAGTGATGGGTGATTCAATTATGTTTCCGAATCTATCTGCCACAAAAGCAGTTATTTCGTTCTTTATGCCGTAGTGGTAAAGTCCGCTCACATTTATGAGCCTCTCTGCGATGCTCAAATGCATGTGTGATGGTTTACCACCTCCAATGGAGATAGGAGTTGATGAGGCGCATATAAGTTTTCCTGTTGTGGTATCTGTTGTGCAGGCAACTATTCTTGCTGGACCTGCAATTCTTCCACTGTTTAGGTATGTAATTGCCTTCCCCTCACTGTTTGTTGATGAGGTAATCGGGTCAAGGTATTCTCATCATTCAGGTCAATAGAGTTAAAAAGTTACCTGAATTCCTTCAACAGGCTGTCCCGATGTATCCATAACATCAAAGTTTACATCTGAACATGTTGTTCCCCCGCTT
>JBBIVP010000082.1:0-9074 GCA_037439705.1 bacterium | reverse complement strand
GCATTTATTATCATTTTTGCAGATATAATGCAGGGCATTTCGGTGCAATATATTTCAGCACCTTGAATGTTTACCCCGTGAAAGGCTGCCTGGATTATGGCGTTTTGCTCCGCATGAAGTCCCCTGCAGAGTTCATGCCTTTCCCCGGATGGAACATTTAGTTGTTCTCTAAGGCATCCTGTGACCTCACAATGAGTAATTCCTTTTGGTGCTCCATTATAACCTGTAGCAAGGATTTGTTTATTTTTCACAATTACTGCCCCAACCTTTCTTCTCAGGCATGTTGACCTTTCCCTTGCGAGGAAGGCAAAACCCATAAAATAATCATCCCAGGTGGGTCTTTTCATCTTGAAATATCTTCAAGAAGGTCTCTATAAACCGGAAACTCTGCACAGAGTTTTCTGACTTTCTCTTTTATTTCTTCAAGATATTTTTCATCCTCTCTGTGTTTCAGAACTTCATCAATGTATTCTCCAATTATTTCCATTTCTCTTTCCTTCATTCCCCTTGTTGTCACTGCCGGCGTCCCAATTCTTATTCCACTTGCAATGAACGGAGGTTTTGTTTCAAAAGGAATTGTATTTTTATTAACTGTGATTCCTGCTTTTGCGAGCGCTTCTTCTGCTTCCTTTCCTGTTATGTTTTTATTTGTAAGGTCAATCAAAAACAGATGGGTATCTGTTCCACCTGAGACGAGCCTGTATCCCTTCTCTTTTAAAACCTCTGCCAGTTTCTTTGCATTTTTTACAACCTGTTTCTGATATTCTTTGAATTCCTCTGAAAGTGCCTCTTTAAAACAGACTGCTTTTGCAGCAATCACATGCATGAACGGTCCACCCTGTGTTCCAGGGAATACTGAAGAATTTATCTTTTTTTCGTGTTCTGATTTTCCCATTATAATTCCTCCCCTTGGTCCCCTCAGGGTTTTGTGGGTTGTTGCGGTCACCACATCCGCAGATGGAATTGGTGACATATGAAGTCCCGCTGCAACAAGACCTGCGGTATGTGCTATATCTGCCATAAGAAAGGCACCGACCTCATCCGCAATTTCTTTAAACCTTTTGAAATCAATCTCCCTCGGGTATGCGCTGGCGCCAGTAACTATCATTTTTGGACGATGTTCAAGTGCAAGTTTTCTTACTTCCTCAAAGTCAATGGTTTCTGTTTCTCTGTTCACTCCGTATGAAATAACCTTGTAAAGTTTTCCGGAAAAATTAACGGGACTTCCGTGGGTTAAATGTCCTCCGTGGGAAAGGTTCATTCCAAGTATCACATCTCCCGGATTGAGAATGGCAAAATATACTCCCATATTAGCTTGAGCACCTGAATGGGGTTGAACATTTGCAAATTCACATCTAAATAACTTTTTCAACCTTTCAATAGCAAGTTGTTCTGCTATATCCACATAATCGCAACCTCCATAGTATCTTTTTGCAGGATATCCCTCCGCATATTTGTTGTTCATGACATTTGCCATTGCTACGAGAACCGCTTTACTTGCGTAATTTTCTGAAGCTATAAGTTCAAGTTTGAATTCCTGCCTTTCTATTTCTTTCTTTATTGCCTCTGCTATTTCAGGGTCTACTTTCCACAAAATTTTATACACGCTCCACCTCTCAAAAGTTTTTCTAAAAAATAATACCTTTAAAATTTATTTTCAAACACAATGAAAAATGGAACTTTCAGGTTTTTTACCTTTTTCCAAAAATTTTTATTGCAAGTATTGTTAGTTCAAAAAGAAAAAGAAGCGGAAGGGCAAGTAATATCTGACTGATCACATCCGGAGGTGTCAGAATAGCAGCAATTATAAATATCACCACTATTATTACGCTTCTATTTTTTGTAAGGGTTTCAACTTGAATAAGTCCCAATCTATTCATAAAAAAAAGAACGAGAGGTGATTCAAATATGAGACCGAAGGCAAGAATAAGAACGAGGGAGAAAGATAGATATTTTCCAACAGATATCATCGGTGAAAGTATATCGGAAGAAAAGCCCAGTATTAGGTATTTAACAGCAATTGGTAGCACGAGGAAATAACAAAAAGCACATCCTCCTACAAAGAAAATTATAGAAAGAACGAGTGTTGGAAAGGCAACTTTTCTTTCGTGAGGATAAAGGGCAGGGTCTACAAATGCCCAGAATTCATAAAGAATAACAGGGCTTGCAAAAAATAAACCCGAGAAGAAAGCAACTTTTAGATAGGTTAAAAACCCCTCAACAGGGGTTATGAATACAAGGGGGTTTTTGCCCACATTTTTTGTATAGGGAAGAAGGATGAAGGAAAGAATTTGTTTGGAAAATATATAACTGATTATGAAGCATACACCAACTGCGATTAGAGAGACGATTACTCTTTTTCTCAGTTCTTCAAGATGTTCAATAAATGTCATTTCCTTTTCTGGCATCTTAAATCCTCATTTTTTCTATTTCATGTTCTTCAAGGGGCTCAACGGAAAGGGTTCTTACGGTGTTTTCGAAGTGGACATTTATTGAAATTTTGTCTTTTTCCTTTTTGCAATATCTTACAAAAAGCCTCGCAGCTTTTTCTATTTCATCCTCTGTAGAAGTTGGATCCAGGAGCATTATAGGTCCTTTTCTGTCCTCAGGATATAAAATTATTCTTCCATTTGAAAACTCTTCAAGAACTCGGTTCTCCCTTTCGTTTCTTCCAACAATTGCTTTTGTTTTTTCGCTTATACGAAAGTGTCTCCCAAACGCAAGAAGAAGTGCCTCTTTTCTCGTAAATTTTTCTTTCGGGTTGTGTTCAATATAATCAAAGAATCTCCTTCCATAAGTTTCTTCGGTTAAGAAACAGCATCCTCCAGCAGGCTGTGGATATTCTTTGATACCAAGTTCTTCTGCAAGTTTCATCTGAATTTTTCTTGACCTTCCGTTTATATCATAAAGTTTCTTCCGGTTTATCCACCCCTCTTTTTCAGGAATTGTTTCCGGAAAAAGCTTCTGAGAAAGCGGTCTTACAATAATCCCCTTTAATCCGATTTCTTTTTCAATTAACATAAGTTGATGCTTCTGCTGGGACATTGGTCGCTGTTTGAGAACCTCACCTGTTACGATAAATTTTGCATCAAATTTTTCAAGGAGTTCCTTGGCTTTTCTGAACATATAGATTTTACAATCAAGACAGGGATTAGCATTTGCTCCGTATCCATACTTCGGGTACAAGATAATATCCATATAACCATCCGATATGTCAACAATTTCTACAGGAATTCCCAACTGCTCAATGGTTTTTGAAAATATTGTTTCTCTAAGGGTTCCGATCATCCTCTTTCTTTCAATAAATGAAAATCCCGTATAAAAATGGATGCCTATTATTTCTATTCCTTCCCTTATGACTATTTTTGCAGAAAGCGTAGAATCAAGTCCACCGGAAAGAAGCGCTATTGCCCTTATCTTTTTCATGCCATCAAAAATTTACAGATTTTTCAGGAAAATATCAAGGAAGGAATGAGCCCGGATTAGGACGCGGATTCTTTTATTTTTCCCTTCGCAAAGGCTCTTAGGAATGCATTCACTACATCCGGGTCAAACTGAATCCCTATGTTTTTTTTTAATTCCTCTACAGCCTTCTCTACAGGTAATCCTTTTCGGTAGGGTCTGTCAGTTATCATTGCATCAAAACTATCAGCAACTGCTATTATTCTTGCGTGCAATGGTATTTCTTCGCCCTTCAATCCATCGGGATACCCTTTACCATCAAATCTTTCCTGATGGGCTCTTATTATGATAGCTACCTCCTTTAATGAACTTACTTTTTTCACAATTTCTTCTCCGATATTAGGATGTTCCATCATCTTTTTCAATTCTTCCTCGGTCAATCCTGATGATTTTCTCAAAATTGAATCCTCTATCCCTATTTTCCCAACATCGTGGAGAATGGCAGAGATTTTTATCTTCTCTATTTCTTCTTTGCTTAAACCCATCTCATCAGCTATTGCTTTCGAATACTTCATTACCCTTAATGTGTGCCCGCCTGTATACGGGTCTCTCATTTCTATTGCTTCAGCAAGAGCTTGTGATGTTTCATAAAATGTTTTCTTTAATTCTTCATAAAGCCTCGCATTTTCTATTGCGATACTCAATTGATTGCTGAAATGTTCAAGAAGTTTTAGGTCATCCTTTGTCCATTTTCCTCTTTTTTTGTTTATTCCCTGGATAACTCCTATAACCTTTCCCTTGCTTTTCACAGGCACGCATATCATATTTCTTGTTTGAAACTTTGTTTTTTCATCTGCCTTTCTGAACCACCTCGGGTCTTTTCTTACATCATGAACGATAATGCTTTTTCCTTCTTTTGCCACCCATCCCGCGATTCCTTCACCAATTTTTAACCTTATTTCTTTTACTTCTTCTCCCTTTTCTCCGAGGGCTATCTGGAAGTAGAGTTCATTGGTGTTTTCATCAACAAGAAGGAGGGAGCCTGCTTCACACTTCATAAGCTCAGTGATTGCTTCCATTGCTCTTTTCTGGATTATGTTTATTTCAAGGGATGAATTGAGAAGAGAACCTATTCTGTAGAGGGTAAGAATTTTTTTTAAATTTTTTGAGGGTTTATCCAATTTTATTCCAGTCTCTCGGTTTTTCTTGCATCAAGAAGTATTGTTAGTGTGTCTTCAGCCCTTTTCTTTACATATTCAATTCCTTTCTCAAAAACTGATGGATAAAGCTGGATTATCTCCATGAAATCACTCTTTGACATCTTTAAAACCCCCACCTTTGTAATGGCAGTCACAGTAGCTGTTCTCGGGATGTTTGTGATCAAGGCTATCTCTCCGAAAAAATCCCCTGGACCGAGTTCTACAAGTTTTATTTCCCTCCCTTTTATGTCTTTTGTTTTCACTACTACCTTTCCAGTTTTTATTACAAAAAGATAATCTCCCTCTGTTCCTTCTTGAGCTATCACCTGATTCGGCTGATATATATCGGGTTTGAACTTTGTAAGAACATATTTTCTATCATCTGCATCAAGTTCAGAAAAAAGAGGCGAGAATGCGAGGAGTGAATCAAGAACACGAATTTTGTAGAAATCCACAAGAACGCTTTTTATCTGCGGATAGGATTCTTCAATCTTTTCCATATCTTCTTTTGAGATTTCATAAAGGGTAGTGTCTGTATGGGCAACTACCGTTGCGGTTCTCGGTCTGCCGGTCAGAAAACTTATCTCCCCGAAGAAATTTCCTTCACCAAGTTCATCCATAAACTTCATTGCACCCGTGATGTCCTTTTTATACACATGAACCTTTCCATCAGTGATTATGAAGATAGAATAACTTTCTTCACCCTCTTCAATGATTTTATCTCCCTTTGAAAATGTCCTTATGGAGCATACACCTTGAACAGCGGATAAGGCTTCATCATCAAGGTCCCTCAAAAAGTAAACCTTTTTAAGTTTTTCTTTCATATCATTTTACCTCCATTTCATATATTCCTTCCCATCTTTCAATTTTCATTTCTTTCAATTTTAAGCACCTTTCTAAATAAAGTTTTGACGGTTTGTCTTCTGGAAAAATTTCAAGGCAGTTTCTGAAACCATCAATTGCTATTTCCCATTTTCCTTCTATGTAATTAACTAAAGCCTGGTGAAAGAGGGATATAAAATTTTTCATTTTTCCATCCACCTCATTATTTCTTCCCACAAGTTCATAAATTTTCACTGGCTTTTCTTTTCCTTTTACTCTAACAAGGTCAAGTTTTCTGAAAAGAAATTGTTTACCTGTTTTTGAAACAGTAAATTCGCTTACCACAATTCCAACGCCATAAAACTTTGTCGTGCCTTCAAGTCTGGATGCGAGATTTACAGTGTCGCCAACTGCAGTATAGTCAAACAGAATATCTGAGCCCATGTTTCCCACAACACATTCACCCGTATTTATCCCTATCCCTATTTTAAGTTTCAGTCCCTTTGTTTTTTCCCATTTTTTATTGAGTTCGTCCAGTTTTTTTATCATTGAAAGAGCAGTTTCACATGCCTTTATAGCATGTGTTTCCATCCATACGGGTGTGCCAAAGAGAGCCATTATCGCATCTCCTATGTATTTATCTAACAGACCGTCGTTTTCAAGTATAACCTCAGACATTGGTGTGAGATACTCATGAAGTAGGTTGGCGATTTCTTCCGGTGGGAGTTTTTCGGAAATAGATGTGAACCCCCTTATGTCAGAAAAAAGAACGGTTATTTCCTTTTTTTCTCCACCGAGTTTTAATTTTTCGGGGTTCCTGACAATAATCTCAACGAGTTTATCGCTGAGATATTTGCTGAAAGCATTTTTTATCATTTTTTTCATTTTCTCTTCTGAGAGGTACTTGTAGAAACTCATTATAAGTGTTAGACCGAGAAGGGATATGTTGGGATAAAGGAGTATAACCCATATTCTTTTCTTCAAAAACAGGTAAAAAGCGAAAGCATTGAAAAATAAAATGATTCCTGCTGAGGTAAGGATTGCTGGAAAAGGTCCTGTTTTTAAGAACACCGTTCCCATTATAAAAAACATAAGCCATATTCCGAGCATCTCAAATATCCACATCCAGTCATATCTTTTGAGAGGTCTTGACTTAAGTATGTTGTCAATTACGGTTGCATGAACTTCTACTCCAGGGAATCTTTCGTCCATGGGAGTTGGTCTCAGATCGTATATTCCAATTGCAGTCGCTCCTATCAAAACCATTTTCCCCTTTA
Organism: bacterium; assembly: GCA_037439705.1. Taxonomy (GTDB): domain Bacteria; phylum JBBIVP01; class JBBIVP01; order JBBIVP01; family JBBIVP01; genus JBBIVP01. The sequence continues at coordinate 2,374 of JBBIVP010000082.1, read as the reverse complement.
TTTTTTCAGGAGATATCCTTTCCTTAATTATGTCAGAAAAACTATAATGGGGGAATGTTTTTCCGGGACCAAGAAATGCAAGGGGAATGGTTCCTTTTTCATCGGGATATATAGAGTAATTTCCGATTTTTATTTTTGTTATGAAACCATCAGTAGCATAAACTATGATGTTAGAATCAGTATAAACCCTCAGCATTTCAAGTGGAAGGGAGGGATAGATTGTATCTCCTATACGAATTAATAAAAGGGCTCTTCTGTAAATTCCGTCCTTGTCAGAAATGGCATTAAAGAAACCAAAGTGTTTGGTAGCCATTTCAATGTCCTGGATATTATTTTCCACCGCAATCGCTCTTTTTAAAACGGGTTCCACACTGGGGGTGGAGTTTATAATCACATTTACAAAAGAATTTTTTATATATCTGTCACTCCATTTTATTTTAACATCTCCTATTTCCTCTTCTTTCATAAATACAAAATAACCTGCCACGATATTTTCTCTATACCTTCTGAAAGTTTCGACCAGATTTTTATCAGGATTTATGTTCCGGATTACCACCGAAAGGTTTTTCTTTAATTCTTCGTCTTCCATCTGCTCAAGAAATTCAATAAATTTTTCCTTCTGTTTGAATTCTTCCCTTTCCGAAAAAACTATATCAAGTCCCACCGTCTTCGCTCCCATTTTGATGAGTTTTTCTATTCCCTGGGCTATTATATCCCTTGACCAGGGCCACCTTCCAAGTTCCTTAATGCTTTTTTCATCAATGGCTACTATTATCACATCCTCAACAGGTTTTTCCTTTCCTTTTATCTTCACTCTGTAATCAAGGGATTTTAATTCCATATAGTCAATGAATTCGCACCCTCTTATGTAGAAAAATCCTGAAAGAAGCATGAATAAAAAAATGAAGGGAAATTCCTTTAGAAGAAATTTTTTCACTAAACAATTCCCTCCTTCTGAAGAAGTTTTTCCATAATAGCTTTATTTGTGGCGAGCCTTTTATCCATAATTTCTGAGATTCCATCAAGGACAACAGGATAGAGCATCACGAGTTCTTTAAATTTTGAACGCTCAAGGCTCATAGCGGTTGTATTTTTGATTGCCTTCACGCTTGCTGTGGTTTTTCCTCCTGTAAGAATTGAAATTTCTCCGAATATATCCCCTGGTCCGAGCACGGTCAGCTTTACAGCCTTTCCCTTTGCCAGTTTTTTAAATACCATAAGCTCTCCGGTTTTAACTATGTAAAGTGCCTTACCTTCTTCTCCTTCTTTTATGACAATTTCGTTTTCCTGAAACTCTACCATGTTAAACCAGGGAGCAATCGTAGGCAGGTCGCTTTCAGGAATTGCGGAGAACAGGGGATGATTTCAGAATTGGGATAAAAACCTTTTCTATGTAGATTTCCTCTACTGCAGATTTGACCTTTGGATATTTTTTTATTATATCATTAAGGCTTTGATGGGTAAGTTCAAGAAGTATTACATCTGTAAGAGCCAAAGCCGAAGCACTTATTGGTGAACGTTCAAAAAAAGATTTTTGTCCGATGAATGAACCCGGAGGAAGGGTTGTTATTCTTTTACCTTTGGATATTATTTCCACATCACCCTGAGAAATTATGTAAAGAGCATTGAGGATATTTCCTTCTTCCACAATAACCTCACCTTGAGAAAATGATTTTGTAGAAAGGTTATTTATAACCTCTTTAAACTCATCAAGAGCAAGGGATGAAAAAAAAGAAATTTTTGGAAATGCAGGTCTTTCTTCTTTCTCTTCCTCCTCTTCCTCCATCTCAATTTCTATTATCTCTTCCTCTTTTTCAATGGGTGGGGCTTCTTCTTTTTTTGTCTTCGCTGTAATTCCTCTTTCCCTGTAAAGTTCATCAATAAATTTATTAACCATTTCGTCCTGGGGCATTATGTTCTGAAGAATTTTGGAAACAGAAATTGCCTGCACTAAAAATCCCTTTTCTTTATAGAGTTTTGCTACTTCAAAGTATTCCTGAAAAGCGGATTTTTTCTCTCCCAGTTTTAAATAGCATTCAGCCAGTTTCATCCTGTTTTTTTCGTTGTCTGGTTTCAATTGAACGAGTTTTTTAAAAACTTCAATTGCTTTACGAAAATCTCCTTTTGTGAAGAATTTATACGCCTCCTCTGTTAATTGAGCTATCTTTGTCCCCTTTGTCATACTTTAACATTACGATTTTTTATTCATAAATTCAAGGGATAAAAAATGTAGAACAACATAGACATTGTTACCAGGGGGAAAGGGGTTGGAAATTTGAGTTAAAAGGGGTAAAATTGGGGGTAATGGGGTTAGGTCTTGTTTCTTCATTCGGTTTTGTCACTTTTACCCAAAAATTCCACTTTATGTTTATAT
>JBBIVP010000081.1:0-9075 GCA_037439705.1 bacterium | reverse complement strand
TCCTCCCTTTTCATATACGAGCCCTGTAAACCTGAAATTCCTTCCATCAAAAAGTCCCATATCACTTATTTTTAATTCAGGTATGACAAGAAGAGCCATAAAGCTCAGTGTTCCGAAGGGATTTTTAAGACTACAACCAAGTTCTTCCTTTACGAAAGAATTTATCCTTTCAAGCATTTTTGAGAGTTTTTTTCCATCCTCATCGGACATCAATCCCGCTATCCTCAACGGAATTTTAACCACCTTCTTTCCATTTAGAGCAACAATTCCTCCTTTCATTTTTGAAATTTCTTTCGCAGCTGAGAAAATTGAACCATCATCAACACCAACCACCAGTATGTTGTGGCTGTCATGGGCGATTGAGCTTCCTATCGCCCCTTTTTTCAATCCGAACCCCCTTATGAATCCATTAGCAATTCTTCCCTTTCCGTATCTGTCAAGAACAGCGATTTTCAGGATGTCTCTTTCAGGGTCTGGAAGGATGACCCCATCCTTTACTTTTAATATCTCAATTATCTCCTCCGTCATCAAACTTCCGTCCCTCGCGAGTATCACTCTCACAGGGACTTCCTCACCCTCACCCTTTATGATGAAATTCTCCTTTTTAAATTTTTTTACCATAAATCTGTTTACAGGTTTTACAGTTGGAATTTTAAAAAGTGCCTTCCCCTTTCTTGCCACAATTTTCCCGTCTATGTAAACCTCATCCGGTTCTATTCTTTCTATGCTTTTTGAAATGACAAAATCTGCCTTCATTCCCTCTTTAATCCTTCCGGTGGGAAGAGAATAATGCTTTGACGGATTAGATGTTACTGCCCTCAATGCCTTGAAAAAGTTCATGCCGGAAGATATGGCTCTGTTTAAAAGAAGGTCAAGGTGCCCGTTCAGGAGGTCATGTGGATGGATATCATCGGTCACGAGAAAAACTTCAAATCTTTCCGAGACCCTCCAGAGGGAATCAAAATTTTTTGCACTTGAACCTTCTCTCACCATGATTTTCACTCCACATTCAGCCTTTTCAATTGCTTCCTTGAGGGTTAAGCATTCGTGGTCGGTGGTTATCCCTTTTCCGAAATACTTTTTTATATCCTCTCCGATGAGACCTGGCGCATGTCCGTCAATTGGTTTTCCCGTCTTCCTTCCAACTTCTATTTTTCTCATCACCGATTCATCCTCATTTATCACACCAGGGAAATTCATCATCTCTCCGAGAGCAACTACTTCTCCCATTGAAAGGAGCTTCTCTATTTCTTTTTCTCCAATTTTCGCACCAGCAGTCTCAAATTCCGTTGCAGGAACGCACGAAGGGGCTGTCCAGTAAAATCTCAGTGGCACACTTTTTCCATCCTTTATCATAAATTTAATGCCCTCTACTCCAAGAACATTAGCAATTTCGTGAGGGTCTGAAACAACCGCTACCGTTCCCCTCGGGACAACAAGTTTTGCAAACCTTGATGGAATCAGCATTGAACTTTCAATATGAATGTGGGCATCAATAAATCCTGGGAGGATGTAACGGGAAGGTGCTTTCTGGAGGTTTTTTATTTCTTCAATTTTATCAGTAAATACAATCCTCTGAGGAGAAATATTTTCAAGCTCCGGATCAACCACATGTCCTTCTATTTTTTTAACCTTCATTTCTCATCCGGAAATTTTGCACTCACAACTGTTGTTATACCGCCGCGAGGATTAAATTCTATCTTTACTTCCATTCTCTGGGGCTTTACAAGGGAAGAAAGGTCTTTCAATATTCTTGCTACAGCATGCTCATTTATTACGCCTGCATTTCTGAAGGAAAGGAGGTAATACTTGAGTGACTTGAGCTCAATGAGCTTATCCGAAGGAACATAGGTTATAGTAAGTTTTCCAAAATCAGGAAGTCCTGTCCATGGACAAAGGCATGTGAATTCTTCAGTTATGTAAGAAACCTCTACCTTCTTCTCCATTTCGTAAGGAATTGCCTTGAGGACCGAAGAATTGATTCTATCCTTTCTTTTCATCCTTTATAAACATTCCTCAATGCAATGAAAAGTTCCTTAACCGATTGAAACCTGTTTTCTGGCTTCTTTTCAAGGCATTTCAGAACAATCGCCTCAAGCTCAGGAGGAACATCAGAAGCAAACTCTCTTATCGGTGGTGGAGGAGTATGAACATGATGGTAGCCAACATCTCCACCTGTAAAAGGTGGTTCTCCTGTTAACATTTCAAACATAGTAACTCCGAAAGAGTATATATCTGCCCGATGATCTACCTCCTCACCGAGGGTCTGCTCCGGAGACATGTAATAAGGAGTTCCTGAAGCTACCGTGTATCCCTTTCTCACCTCCTCAATTACCTTTGCCAGCCCAAAATCCACTATCTTTACCACTTTCTTGCTTGTAAGCATTATATTACCGGGCTTTATGTCCCTGTGAATAATTTTTTTTGAATGGGCGAAATCCAGTCCCTTGCACACCTGAGCGGATATAAAAATAACATATTTGTAATTCAACCTCCCCTTTTCAAGCAACTCTTTTATGCTCGGTCCATCTATGAATTCCATTGACATAAAAAGTGAGTCCCTGAAAAAGCCAGCGTCATAAACTGTTACAATATGAGGATGAAGAAGGGAAGCGCAGGCTTTTGCTTCTTTTATAAAACTATCAACTGCCTCTTTATTTGATGCCAGTTCCTGTGGAAGAACCTTTAATGCAACAATTCTGTCAAGAATTTTATCCCTTGCCTTATAGAGTATTCCCATCCCCCCTCTTCCTATCTCCTCAATTATCTCGTATTTTTCAATGGGTTTTTCCCTCTTTCTCATATCTTTTGTCTCTACTTCAAAATCCCTCCTTGAAGAAGGAGTTAAAAGCTGTTTCAATTCATGAACCCTCTGTGGAACATCCCTGTAATTTATATCCACCGCCAGAACCTTTTCAAAAGCGGAAAGAGCGGATTTTACATTTCCAGTTACCTGATAGGAAAGTCCAAGAGCATAAAAGGCTCTTATATTTGAGGAATCACAGGACTGGTCTTTCAATGCGGATTTTAATCTCTCTATTGCCTGTGTGTAAAGTCCTCTTTCAGCAAATATTATCCCAAGAAGTTCAGAGGCTTTTAAATAATTCTCTGAATTTGAAGGAACCTTCTGAAGAAATTTCATCGCATTTTCTATATCCCCGGTTTCAAAGGAGGTTATGCCCGCCATGAAAAAGTCTCCTGCACCAATATAGCATTCTATTTCTTTCTTTTTGTTTCCTAATTTTCTGTAAATCTCTCCGGCTTTTCTGAAATTTCCTCCCCTTTCAAATGCTTCCGCTGCCATCATAAAATTCCCAGCCCTTTCAAACATCTCTCCTGCCCTTATCGGCTCTCCATCCTTTAAAAGCATCTCCCCGGTCTTCATGTAATTCCCGGCTATTTCGTAAAATTCCGCAGCCCTCTTAAAATCACCCATCTCTTCCGCAATCCTTCCTGCATCAAAGAATTTTTTTTCTTCAATTGCTATCTCCAGCTCTACCTTTTTCAGCATCTCTTTATCTTTTAGTTCCTCATAAATCCTTTTTGAATTTTTAAAATCCCTTACCTGAAAAAATATCTCCGCAGCCCTTTTTTTATCTCCAGCAAGTTCGTAAAGTTGAGCGGATTTTGAAAGCTCTCCAGCATAAAAATAAAACCTTCCTCCTTCCGCAAGCAGATTTTCTTTTTCGCATATTTTTCCCATCTCTTTTGCTATTCTTTTCAGAAAGGGATTCGATGCCCTAAGTTCATCTGGAAGGCTGGTAAATTTCTCCTTGAAAAGAATTTTTCCTACATCTAAAGCCCTTTTTATGTTCCCCCTTTTGAGTTCCGTAAAAAATACCTTTTCATAACCTCCCACCTCTTCAATGGATTCAAGGGGAAGGAAATCCATTCCAATTTTTCTTGCACATTCCATTGATTTTCTCATCCTTTTTCCTTTCACATATTCTTCAAAAGCCTTTTTGAAATTTTTTAAATCCTCATAAATCTGACCTGCTGTTTCATTATCTCCAAGACAGGAGCGTGCTTTAGCCTCTTCTTCTTTCAACCCATATTTTTCGCTCAGTTTAAGCATAAGTCCGTGTGCTCCTGCTTCTTCGTACATGGAAATTGTATTTTTAATATCCCCCTTTTTTTCATAGAGAAATCCTGCCCTCAAAAAATCCTTTTTCCTTTTGTAGAAATTTATCAATGCATCTGAACTTTCTTCTTTTGAAGGACTCCTTTTGAAGATAAGGATTACTAATAGAAGTATAGAAAGAAAAACGGGAATTCCCTTCAATATCTCGTAAAGAAGTCCTTCCATTTTATTTTCTTAACAAGAGATTTAAAAGTAGGGTAAGAATGAGGCTTATAATTATTGAAGAGGTCAGCGGAAAGTAAAAGGACCACGAATTCCTTTTTATTATTATATCTCCCGGCAGGTGACCGATAAATGAAAACTTTGAAAAAAGTGTTAAAATCCCTCCTATAAAAATGAAAAATAACCCAAAAGTTATAAGGAGTTTTCCCATTTCCTGCATGATAAAAATTATATTCTTAATTCCATTTAACTTCAACTTCTCATAAATAAAGAATCTCTGATTTTTCCCTTCTTCCTCCCCTCCAAACCTTAAGCGAGATTTTCCTTTTTCCATCAATATTCTCGTCAAGCACGAAGGTTTTTTTCCACTTCATTCCAAATGAACCGAGGGCTACGCTTTCCATATTTATCCAAGTACCTTTATTTATATAATAAACCCCATTTATGTATCTCTTCATTGGAATGTGGGTGTGCCCCATTATAACGGTTTTGAACCCTCTTCTTCCAAGTGCTGTAACATATTTCCAGACATTTCTGTGGGTGGCGCCATCAATTATAGCGGGTATATTGAGTTTGAAGGTATCCCTGTGTTCTTTATATGGATGAAAGAAACGATTGTATATGTAAAACCAGAGCATCTTTGCAAGGGCTTTTAAGGCAAATCCTGTTTTGAAAAACAATCCCCATTTGATAAATGTTCCGAAGGGTTTTATTTTGTCAATTACCGGCAGTTTCTCCTTCAAAGGAACTATTATCTGGATTATGAAATGGCTTCCCCAAGGTATTTTGAGAAACCTTTTTCCATTTTTTATGTACCACATCTCCTCGGGATTGTACTGGTGGATAAACTCCATATTGTGCCCGTGTTCAATGTGCACATCTCCTATATCGTATGAAACCGGACAGAACAGAACATTTCCTTCAATTTTTTCCCTTATCATCCTCTGAATCTCAGGATGAAGAATTGCCTGGTCGTGATTTCCAGCTACGAAAATAACCTTTCCCCATTTTCTCTTTGAAAAAAATGAATTTATAGCCTCAAAGAATTTCGGATGTCCCTCAATTGTTTCATACGCTGCAGAAAGCACATCTTCCTCTGTAATCTCTATTTTATCAGGATTTTCCTCAACAGCAGTCTGAACGATATTTAATGTATCGCCATTGAAAACTATTTCTGCCTCTACACCTTCGTATTTTCCGGTGGAGAAAAACCTGAGCAATTCACAAAACATCTCCTCATCAACAAAATCCTCGTATGGATTTAAACTTCCGTCCTTCTTGAATTTTCCCTTCCCGAGATGAAGGTCAGAAACTATGAGCCTAAAGTTCATCTCTTCTTTGTCCTGAACTCCTCCCTTTTCTCATAAACCTTTTCAAGAAGCCATTTCGGATAAAAGATATCAACAAACTTTTTATGAAGCTCCGAGGATGCCTCCTTCAGTCTTTTCAAATCTACTGGGTCAAATCCCACTGGCTTAAGACCGCCTTCAACAAGAACTTCACATGCTTTCATCTCATCCTCCCTCAAATCCCTGTTCATCTGTGGAAATATATCCTTCCACAATTCAAGAACTGTCTTCCTCAAATCCTCTGGAAGGGAATCAATTGCCTTTTTTGTAAAAAGGATGCCCGCAGGGGTATAGGAAAAAGGCAAGTCCGTGATGAACTTCATCCTTGTGTGCCACTGAAGGCTTAAACCTGCATAGCAGGTCACATAAAGGGCATCTATTATTCCTGTCTGAATCGCAGTTAAAACATCGGTAAGTTGAAGGGGAATTATATTGGTAACTCCGAATCCCTTTAGTGCAGAAATTGCAAGTTCATCTCCTGACCATGCCCACATTTTCGTGTTTTTGAGCTCGGAAATGGTTTTAAGGGGTTTCATGGAAAACAACCTTGCGAAACCCACTTCAAGCCATCCTGCGAGAATAAATCCCTTATCCTCAAATATCTTTTTGAAATCAGGGGTCAATTCTGAAAGAACAAAGTCCTTTTCTTCAAAATTTTCAAACAGGAATGGAAGTTCAAAAATTTTTACCTCCTTCGCAATAATTCCTAAACCTACTAAAGTAAATCCACAACCCTGAAGCTGATTGAGCATCATCTTTCTTACTTCAGTGGGTTCATCACCCATTATCCCTCCAAGATACCATTTAACCTTTACCCTTCCTCCCGTCTTTTTCTCCACCATTTCTTTGTATAGATAACCGTAATGAGCCCATCTTGTCCCTTCAGGAGCAATAGCACACATCTTCAAGATGTATTCATCTGCATTTGAAGGAAAACTAAAAAAGAGAAATGGAATTATGAATTTTAACCCCTTCATTATTAATTATCATAAAGATATCATTTTTTATTTTCAAATTTTTAACTGTGCTGTTCTTCTTTCAATAACAGTTTGAATATCCGCAGAAGAGGCATTTAAAACAGCCCTCTCCTATTTCGGTTGTTCCTCCACATTCGGGACATATTCCAAAAATTCTGTCAATCCCCTTTAAAGCCTTTTTTTCCTGTGAAGAAATTTTTCTTTCTGGTGGACCTTCCTGAGACCTGTGAAGAAATCCCTCTCTTTCTGATAGGGCAAGTTCAATAGCCCTTGCTATGGCATCCGCACAGGAATAGATGATGCCTTCCTTTGTCCAGCCAGGGGCAGGACATCTCACCCCTCTAAGTTGTTTGACAATAGCCTCAGGTTCAACCCCTGACCTCAGAGCAAGGGAAATCATCCTGCTTACCGCCTCTGCCTGCGAAGCAGCACACCCTCCAGCCTTTCCCATAGCAGCGAAACATTCAAAAAGACCGAGTTCATCGTAGTTGACAGTGACATATAGATTTCCGCAACCAGTTACCATCCTGTATGTAGCGCCATTTACCTTCAACGGCCTCTCCCTTGGAGTGACATATCTTATTTCCTTCTTCTCTTCCTTTTTAAATTCAACAACCTGATTTTCTCTGCTTCCATCCCTGTAAACAGTTACTCCCTTACATCCTAATTTATATGCCAAAAGATAAACCTTTTTTATGTCCTCTTTCGTTGCATCTCGTGAAAAGTTCACAGTCTTGCTTACAGCATTATCTGTATATTTCTGAAATGCGGCCTGCATCCTAACATGCCATTCAGGAGAAATCTCAAGGGCTGACACGAAAACCCTTTTGAACTTTTCAGGGACTTCCTCAATATCCCTTAAAGTCCCGCGTTCAGCAATCTTTTCAATAAGTTTTTCCGAATAAAAACCTTCTTTTATGGCAAATTTTTTGAAAACAGGATTTACCTCAACAAGCTTTTCTCCGTCAAGCACATTTTTGAAATAACATACGGAGAAGATAGGTTCTATTCCAGATGAACAGCCTGCTATCAGACTTATGGAACCGGTTGGTGCAATGGTTGTTACTGTAGCGTTTCTCATCTTCCTCATCATCTTTTCAAAAATTGAGCCTTTGTAATTGGGAAATACTCCTTTTTCCTCAGCGAGCGCTTCGGAGGTTTCCCATCCCACATCCCTTATGAATTTCATGACTTTTTCCGCCATTTCAAGGGCTGTTTCAAGATCGTATGGAATCATAAGTTCAAGAAGCATATCCGCAAAACCCATTACTCCGAGACCGATTTTTCTGTTCCCTACTGTCATTTTTTCTATTTCTGGAATGGGAAATTTGTTCACATCTATCACATTGTCAAGAAAACGAACAGCAAGCCTAACTGTCTCTCTGAGGTCATCCCAGTTTATAAAAGCTCCATTTCCATTTGAAACTACAAATTTTGAAAGGTTTATTGAACCGAGATTACAGGATTCGTATGATAAAAGCGGTTGCTCACCGCATGGATTTGTGCTTTCTATCTCTCCGATGTGGGGAGTTGGATTTTTTTCGTTAATTCTATCTATAAAAATAATTCCGGGTTCTCCGTTGAGCCATGCCTGCTCAACAATTTTCTCAAAAGCCTCTCTTGCCCTGAGTTTTCCTGTAACTGTTCCATTTCTTGGATTTATGAGTTCATACTCCTCATCGTTTTCAACAGCCTTCATAAACTTATCAGTCAAAGCAACGGAGATATTGAAATTGTTCAGTTTGTCTGTTTTTGTTTTACAAGTTATGAATTCAAGGATATCAGGATGGTCAACCCTCAATATTCCCATATTTGCTCCCCTCCTCGTTCCTCCCTGTTTTATCGTTTCTGTTGCTGCATCAAAAACTGTCATAAAAGATACTGGACCACTTGAAATACCCTTGGTGGATTTTACAACATCGTTTTTTGGACGAATCCTTGAAAAGGAAAAACCCGTTCCTCCACCTGATTTGTGAATGAGGGCTGTGTGCTTTATCGCTTCAAAGATGCTTTCCATAGAATCATCAATGGGAAGCACAAAACATGCGGAGAGCTGTCCGAGCTCCCTTCCAGCATTCATAAGGGTCGGAGAATTTGGAAGAAATTTAAGAGATGCCATAAGTTCATAGAATTTTTCCTCCCATTCCTCTACGGGAGCATTCGGATTATAAAGTTTCTCTGCACTTGCGATATGCCTTGCTACCCTCCTGAACATCTCCTCAGGAGTTTCAACAACTTCCCCCTTTTCGTCCTTTTTTAAATACCTCTTCTTAAGAACCACCAACGCATTGGAAGATAGATTTAACATCCTTAACCTCCTAAATGTTGTATATAATTTTATTATTACCACAATATATAGTATTTGTCAAGTATTTTGTGAAATGGTCTCTGAAAAAGGAGGGGATATTTTTGGCAATTGGTTTATTTTTGAATTTTTTCATTTTTA
>JBBIVP010000080.1:0-9078 GCA_037439705.1 bacterium | reverse complement strand
GCCGGGAAGCATTCCATAGAAAAAGTTCAATCTCATATTCTAAATTGTTCTTTATAAGAAGCCTTTGTCTTTCACATCTCTTTGAACATAAAATGGAGGGGCTTTTCGGAAGGAGAAAAAATTTTGATTTTTAACAGGTTCAGAAAACTCGGTTTTCAGGATGACGAGATAATTAAAGTATGGGAAAAGGTATCAGGATTGAAAATATCAAAAAATTTTCTTAAAGAATGCTTTGAACTTTATGACGAAATCCCTGAAATTGTGGAATACCTTCATCAGGGAAAAATCAATCTCACATTAGCAAAAGAGGTTCTCAAATTTCCTGAGGATTTAAGAAAGCCCATTCTTTCTTTTCTCGGAAGAATTAAAGGCTCTTGTGGAGATTTTCTCAGATTTTTAAGGCTTTTAGAGGACGGATATTATTCAGGAATGGTCAGGGAGATAAGTTTCATTGAAAAATTTTCTGAGCTCAAATCTGCCTCAGAAGAAATTTTTAAACTTTCACATCCAAGGACATCAAAATGCATGGATGAAATAGAAAAAGTTATAATTGAACTTCCTCCCGGATTCACCCTGAAACTTCCTGAATTTCTATCAGGAAACAATGTGGAATTGAAAATAACCTTCAACATCCTTGATGGATTGAAAATTCCGGAAAATTTTGAAGAGGTTATTTCAAAAATTAGAAGGATAGTGGTGGAAGGAGTTGATATATAAGGAAAATAAGGGTTCTTTTATCCATCCTGTTGATTATGGACTTCCATTTGAAACACTTGCCATAGAAGAGGCAAATGGATGTCCTTTCAATTGTGAATATTGCTTTTTAAAGGCTTATTTTTCTACTGATGAGATTGTAGTCTATACAAATAAAAATGCATTGATGGATGAGATTGAAGCAAGGCTTTCAGAAAGTAAGAGGAGAAGGTTTTATCTCGGTGAGTATTCTGAACCTCTATGGGCAAACAGGTTTTCTCAGATAATCCCTGAAATTATAGAAATTTTCAGAAAATATCCAGATGAGGAACTTGAGATAAGAACAAAGTGGACGGATGTAGATTTTTTGAGAGAAATTAAACCGTCAAAAAACATTATCTTTGCCTGGTCGCTGATGCCTGAGGATATCTCAAAAATAATAGAAAAGGATGTTCCGCCTGTTGCGGAAAGAGTAAAAGCAATGAGAAAGACAAAGGAAATTGGGTTCAGGGTTGCTATAAGACTGGAGCCTATAATATTTTATAAAAAATGGGAAGAAGGATATAAAAGGCTTTTAGAGATGGCCTCTTTTGCCCTTGATGAGGTTCTGGAGATGGGTGTTTTGAGATTGACACCTCCTTTGAGAAAACTAATATACTCAAAAAATACTGAATCTCTTATACTGAAGGAAGAATTTGTTCTTTGCAAGGATGGAAAACTCCGTTACCCAAGAGGAATAAGGTTCAGACTCTATGCACAAATAATAAACCTCCTTCAAAATTCTCCGGTTAGAATTTATATGGAGGAGGATTTCCTCGTGGAAACTCTTTCCAGGAACGCCGAAAGCTGGAAAAGTTAAGATATGAGCGACATTAAGGAGTGAGAGGGAGAGATGAAACAAATCCCTTGTTCAAAAAGCCCCTTAAATTTTCTCATTCAAACTCATAAAATGTCGCATATGTATATAACTTATACAATCTTTTGAAAACACCCGATTTAACTGGTAAAATTTGAAAAGACCAATGAAGGTAAAATGCCCTATATGCAAGAAGGAAATAGAGTGGGAGACTTCAAAATACCGTCCCTTCTGTTCTGAAAGATGTTATCTGATTGACTTAAGCAAGTGGCTGGGAGGTGAATACTACATCCCGGATGTAGAAAGAAAAAAGAAGGATAAAGAAGATGAAGAAAATTAAAATTTTGTTTTATTCGGGAGGGATACTTTTGTTTGTATTTCTTTTAATGATTTTGAGCAGGTATCTTGAAAAATATATTGAAAAGATGGCACCCGCTATTTTTTCAAAAATGAACCTCGGAGAAATCTCCTTCTCATCCATGAAAATAGACTACCTTTCTCAGGCTCTAAAATTAAACAACTTAAAATACCAGTTAAAGGGAGAAAATTTTGAGGTTTCAGCGCAAATAGAGAAAAGCACCATTAAATTCAAAAGGCTCCTCACAGACCTGAAAAAACCATTAAGGGGCATTGAGTTTGAAAATGGTTATGTAAAATTTCTTGTGAAAGAAGGAAAAACTGAAAAAGGAGAAAAAATTTCAATACCACCTTTTCTTGAGGGCTCATTCCTGTCCCTAAAAAATCTTCGTTTTGAAATAACTGCAGGAAAAATTGAGGCGGAAGGAGAAATACTCGGTTTTAAAACCGATAAAATTTCAGAAATTATAAATGGAGAAACCATTCTTTCTTTTAAAAAACTTGTATTATCTTCAAAAGAAATTCCGGTAAGGGCTTTATCATCGGATTTTATTTACAGAAAAAATGGAATTTATCTTTTTAACCTCCTTCTGGATTCAGAAATCGGAACGGTTTTTGCCCATAAACTTGACTGGAAAATCGGAAAAAAACTGGATTTTGATTTAACTGTTACGAACCTGAAAGAGAAAGAATTTTCTCTTGGCTATGGAAGTTTTGAGGGAAGTTATGATTTAGAAAAGGATGAGGTCAACACAAATTGCTCTTTCAGAAAAGCAGGATACAAAAAATTTCTTGCGGAAGAGGGAGAACTTTTTCTCAGGTATTCAATAAAAAATAAAACTTTATTTGTTGAAAATGGAAAGATAAAATATGGGGACGGATTTTTAAAGGTTCAAAAAGGAGATTTTTCAAACGGAAATATCCGCTTTGAAATTGAGCTGGTGGAGGTTCCGTTTGAGCATCTACTTCTAAACACGGGGCATGTGGAAACAAGGGTTTTTAACACCTATACAGGAAATATCAGGGCTGAAGGAAGTATAAAACCGGTAATGATAAAAGGAGATGCAGAATTATCAGCATCCAATTTTAGAGTTTGTCAGGAACTGTATCCATATCCTTGCATAAAACCTGTTTTAAAATTTCCCTCCGCAAAAACAAATCTCAGATTTGAAATTCGTCCATACGGGGTTGAGGTAATTGATGTGAACATATACCTTCCTGATTCAAAAGGATATATAACCGCAGATGGAAGCATCTTTTTTGATGAAAGTTTGAATTTAAGTATAAAGGTTCATTCACTGGAAATAGGTTATCTCTCTCCGATAGCGGAAATTCCAATGTCAGGAATGATGAAAGGAGATGTTTATATTACGGGTCCGTTCAATGATGTATCGGTGCACTACAGAGGAGAAATAGAGAATTATTCAATAACCCCCCTCCATTTTGAAAGTGGAAATTATACGATTTTCTACAGAAATGAAATTCTTTATTACTCGGGTGCTGTAAAAACGAAAAGCGGGGGTAGTTTGCTTGCCGATGGATTTATAGACTTTTCAGATGAACCTACAATTCATCACATTTCTTCCTTTGAGGAAGTAGAAACAGAAGAACTTGCAGATATGATAGGACTTCCTAAACCTGTAAAAGAAGAAATAAATAAAATCCTTGCCAGATGGAACGGTAACTTTTTAATGGAAGGCTCAATAAAAGAAAAACTTCCCAGCATGTTCGGGCATCTTGAAACATCATCTGCAACCTATCTTGGAGAAGGCATTGATAAGTTTTATGCGGAGGGAGGTTTTTCAGATGGTGAGGTTCATTTTAAAGGATATGGATTAAAGGGTAATCCGGTGATTTTTGAGGGAGGATATAAAAATGGGGTTATATATGCGGAAATATCGGGAAATCCAGAAATTAATAGCGTAAAGTTAATAAAAAACCTTGAGGTCCAGGCAGAAGTTTATGGAGAAATTTTTTCGCCATTACTTGCCCTGAATGGAAAATCTGAAGACTTTTCCTTTCTGGGAGAAATAGGAGAGGAATTAAAAGAAGTTCTGATTATTAACAAAGATTTTGTATTTTATAAAAAGGGATTGAACGATGCAGAATTTGGAGGATGTCTTGTAAATTCTGATATAGGAGAATTCTTTAAACTCAAAGATATCTCTTCAAAGATAAATGTCTGTTTTTTGGCGTCATTGTCTCACGGGAAAACAGAATTAGAAGGAACTTTTGAAAATTTATCCATAAGGTTGGGCAATGAAACATTTTATTTGAAAGAGCCGGTGAAAATAAAAGACACAAAGGGCAAACTTACATTTGAAGGAAAAAACGGATTTGTGAGATTAAATCTTTCAGAAGAAGAAGCAAAATTGACCTTCCAGTTTCCTCCCGACATTTTATCAATTTGGGGAGGATACGAAATAAAAAAGGGATATGTAGAGGGAAATCTATCTTTCCCATTAAAGGAGCCAGTTAAAAATGTGAAGGGTTATATAAGGGTTGAGAACATATCCGTTGGCCTCAGATATATAAAACTTGAAAAAATATGGGGAGAGGGAGAACTGGACGGAAAAACCTTACACTTCAAAATTTACTCCGATTTCCCGACAGAAATAAATGTTGAAGGAACATATTCTATTGAGGACGGAATTATTTCCGCTACCATTAAAACAAAGGAACTTAAAATTATGAGGGAGGGATTAAATGCGGAGATAAATTCTTCTTTGAGGGGAATTTTAGGCCCCGAGAGAGTATCCCTGAATGGAGAAGTTGAGTTCACAAAACTTTTTCTGCCCTTTGACCTTTCATTCATAAAAAATTTTTCTTTTACAGAAAATACACCAAAAAAAGAAATTGAGATTGAAAATCTGAGGATAAAGTTTCCGGATGTTAAAATAAAAGGGGGAGGGAACGATTTAAATGGAAAGGGAGAAATTACACTAAGAGGTCTAACTTCCGTTACTGCGTCTGGAAAATTGAATTTTGAAGGAAAACTATCTTATCTTGGAAAGGATTTTGAAATAAGAAAGGGAGAAATCCTATGGGACGGAAGCGGGCTCATTCCATTTCTTGACATCCTTGCTCAAACCACTCAGGAAAGAGCATATTTCGAAGAAAGCGAAATTACTTCTTCTTATGAAATCTATCTCACCATAAAAGGTTCTGCTGAATCTCCTGTTGTTGAATTATACTCTTCACCATCTCTGAGCAGAGAGGACCTCCTCGCACTTCTTTTCACCGGAAAGACAATAAAGGATATTTATGAAAATCCTGTAAAGGGAGAAGGAGCAACTGCAAAAATTTATGAAATAGGTTCCGGTGCAATACTCGGAAAAGAACTGGAATCTCTGAAAAGGACATGGAGACTTGATAAATTTACCATATATCCCAAGTATTCCGAAACCCTTCACAAAACCACCACATTTATGAGCGTTGGGAAAAAAATTGGAGAAAAACTCTGGATGGAGTATGCAAGGGACCTGAATTATGACGAGCAGGAATTCAAATTTTTATGGAGACCCTCAGGGACTCTTTCCGTAAAAAGTGGATGGGATAACAGGAACACAAAAATGACTACTGGCAATTCAGAGCTTGGAAACATATCGGTTGACCTTATCCTTCAATATGAGTTTTAGCATCCTTTTTCTTTATTTTATATTCACAAAGGAAATAATAGAGGTTGATAATAAAGCCTATAAACCGGTAATAGAAAATGTGGTTCAAAAAGTTCATACCGATTTTTCCAGTCCATCGGATGTTTCCTTTCTCATAAAGTATCTCATGCAATTTCCATTTGTCCATTATGTTGAAATTTATCAAATGGAAAATGACTTTCTTATCTCATTGAAAACGAAGTTCCTTTTAAAAAAAATAAAATTTTACAACTTTAAAAAGTGGGAAAGGGAATGGCTTCAAAAAAGGATTTCTTTGAGGACAAACGAATATTATACAAAGGATGAACTTCTGGAGATAAAAGGAGAGATAGAAGATTTACTAAAAAGCGATGGATATCCAGAAGTAGAAGTGGAAGTATCAGAAAAATTTGAAAGGGAGTCCGTAATCCTCTACGTTCGGTTAAAAAGAGGAAAAAGGAATACCGTAAAAGAAGTTATAGTGGAAGGTGATGCCAAATTCTTTAAAGATATGAAAGGAATGGATTTTTCAAGATTTCTCGTTGAAGAAAAAATCAGAGAGTTTAAAGAAAATTTTACAAAAAAGGGATTTCTTGAAGCTGAGGTGGAGTGGAAATCAGAAGGGAATGGAGAGGTTCTGAAAATAAAGGTATACCATGGTAAAAAATTCAGATTCAGGGTTATTTCAGGATATCACCTTCTTTCAGATGATGATTTTAAAAGAATATCAATGAAGGTTCACGAAGAAAGAGGTTTTATTGATGAAGATACGATTGTATCGGAGGTAAAAAAAATCCTTGCAAAAAGGGGACTTGATAAAACCATTGTGAAACTAAAACTTGAGGAAACAGATGAAGAAAAGATATATACCCTGCTCATCTTTGAAGGGAGAGGGCTTTTTGTTAAAAAAATAAAATTTGAAGGAAGAAAAATGATTCCTGAAAAAAAACTGAAAGGGGTTATGAAAACAAAGGAAGTAAAATGGTTCAAGAGAATCTTGAACGATGAAAATGGAATTCTTGATAGGGAATGGCTGAAAGGGGATATAGAAGCTATAAAAAGGGTTTACAGGGAAGCATCCTTTCCTGACGCAGATGTCTTTTTAGAAAAAATAATAGAAACACCAAAGGGATATGAGATAGTAATAAAAATAGAAGAGGGAAAGAAATATATTGTGAATGAATTGATTTTCGAACCTCCATTTTCTGTGCCCGTAAAATTTAAAAAACCCGTATTACCTTCAGGAGTATATGAAATGGAGAAGGAGCTGATAAAATTCAAAGAAACATTCAAAAACTCGGGATTTTCTGAAGCGGATTTTAACATCAAAAGGTATATCATACACGAAACAGAAGATGAAGTTTATCTAAAATACATCGTTGAGGTAAAAGAAGGAACAAAGTGGAAGGTTGGAAATATATTTTTTACGGGAAATAAAAGAGCAAAAAATCGGCTTCTTAATACTATTGTTTCTGACATAAAAAATTCACCTTTTACGCCAGATACAAGATTAAAAATATATACCCGTTTAACTGCTCTTGATTATTTTAAAGACATGAGCATAAAAACCTTTGACCTTAAAAGAAATACAAGCATTGATATGGGAGTGAGTCTGAAAGAAAGAGCAATGAGAAGATTTACCCTTGGATTTGGCTACGCAACAGAAGAGGGAGCAAGGGTCTTTGGAGGACTTGGATTTTATGACCTCTTCGGTGAAGGAATAGATTTATTCTTCTATGGAAAAGTAGCCTCATGGATTCACAGCGTGCAACCCGATGTTATTTTTGATGAAAGGAATTATGAGCTTTCAGTTTTTGAAGGAAAGGTGGAAATGAACAAAAAGGTTTTCTTTCACAGAAATCTGATCGGCGGGTTGAGTGCAGATTACAAGTACATCAACAGACCCGCATTTGAGGTCAAATTCCTTGACCTTTCCTTCATAAACAGAACAGAAATTTCTCCGTCTGCCTATCTCACAGGAGGTTATACATTCAGAAGAAGGGAACCAATGGAAGTTGCGCCTGAATATGCTGAGGAAGGAAGATTTACTGTTGTAGGATTTCTATTTGCTGATTTAATCCTTGACAGAAGGGACAATGAGGTTCTTCCTCAAAGAGGATTTATACTGGAAACGAGAGCCGATCTGGCTCTTGAAGAATTTGCTTCTGAGGGCGATTATGCAAAAGTTGTGGTAAGGGGGAAGGAATACATTCCTTTGAACAGTTTTGTAAATCTGAGAATTACTAATAGAATAGGATTTGCCATAAGTTTCAGAAGGGATTTTAAAGTTCCGATTGAAGAAAGGTTTTTTCTCGGAGGTTCAAATTCCATAAGGGGGTTTGAAGAAGATTCAGCGTCTCCGATAGACCCTGTAACGAATCAATTCATCGGAGGAAATTTTATGGTGAATTATGGACTTGAACTATCCATAAAGGCAACCACCAAACTTTCCTTTGCCTTATTCCTTGACGGAGGTGGTGTTTTTGAAAGCCCTGAAAAATTTAACATAAATGAGTTAAGGGAAGGGGCTGGATTTGGAATAAGGTGGAGCACACCAATTGGAGAGATGGCAGGTGATATGGGTTTTAAACTCGACAGAAGAACGGGCGAAAAGTTAAATGTCTTTCATTTTTCGGTTGGAAGATTTCTGTAAAAAGCAGTTAATTTTTGCATTTGGTTTTATTTTTTGAGATAATAAAAAAATGAAATGCATCTTATTCTTAAAAGTGATTCTCTTTCTCCTTTCTCCTCCTGATTTAAGAATTTACAAAGAAATCCCTGGAATTAAAAAGGAAGAAATGGTTTTATTTGAGGAGACGAGCAGATTTCTTTATCAGCAATTTTATCCCGAACCCGTATCAGGGGAAATGAAGTGTGTTGTTCTAATCGGTGAGTTCAAAGATGTACCTATAAAATATCCTGAAAACATGACCGTTGCGGATTATTTTAAGGGAAATGTTTTTCAGAAGTTTAACAGAACCGGTTCTTTATCCATACCCGAGCATGAACGAATTTTATACGGAAATGAGCATTGGAAAATTCAGCATAAAAGGAGATGTCTTCGGAGTATATCCCGTCCCAAATACAGAAGCCTGTTACGGAAGTGGTTCCTGTAATGACGACCCAAGATGTTCTCCATCACAGGATGGCGGAACATGTCTTGGCGGGTTGAATTTTGTAAAGGATGTTCTAACTAAAGCAATTATGATAGAGATGGAGACGGAATTGTTGATTGCCTGATTGTAGTTCATTCTGGATATGGCGGGGAACAGAAGTGCACTACTTTAAGCGGTTGCAATAAGATATGGTCTCAGTCATTTTCTTTTTCTGCAACAGGAGGCTATTTTGAAACTGATGATGGAGTTTCTATAGACAGGTTTATTCTCGGACCCGAACTAACAGCTATTCCAAGAAACGGAAAAGACGATCTGATAGATATGGGTGTTTATGCCCACGAATTCGGGCACCTCCTTAACCTTCCTGACCTCTATGATACAGACCTTTCAAGTTCCCGTGTTGGAGTGTATGACCTTATGG
>JBBIVP010000079.1:0-9083 GCA_037439705.1 bacterium | reverse complement strand
ACCTGCCTCCAAGAGAAAGAGAAAATCCTTTTCTTGAAAATACGCTAAATCCCATATCTATAACCGCTTCAACAGAACCTTCTAAATAACTTATTCCAGAAATTGGACCCAGCAATCCTCCTAAAAGGTAAAAATAACTCCCCACCGTTTTCTTCTTCTCTTCCTTCTTCTCAACTTTAAGTTTGAATTTATACTCTTCCTTAATACCAGCCTTCACAGAAATTCTTTTCTCCTCACCCTTATACCCCTCCTTCTCAACCCTTATGGAATGCCTGCCCTCTGAAACTACAAAACTCCCAGAACCCATCCCCACCATCTTCTCATCTATATAAATCCTGCCTTTAATCGGATTCCCACTCTCATCACAAACCATCACATTCACCTCACCCTCCTTCAGCTCCCTCCCAGCACCCTCTTTCTTAACCACACCCGATGGCTCAACTGTAACAACTCCAAAAAGTTCCTTCACAGCATCCCTCACCTTCTCAACAATCACCTTAAAAGAACACCCCTCACAATCCCTTGACAC
The DNA here is from genome assembly GCA_037439705.1 of bacterium. GTDB lineage: Bacteria > JBBIVP01 > JBBIVP01 > JBBIVP01 > JBBIVP01 > JBBIVP01. The sequence continues at coordinate 8,554 of JBBIVP010000079.1, read as the reverse complement.
AGAACGGTCTATACTCGCTGATGAAACATCATAAAGAAGAAGGCTTATATAATATACACCCTCTATGAACTCAAGATGCCCTATAACAACCTTATCCGACTGAAGAAACCTTCCATACTCAACCGCACACTCTACATCACCACACTTACTCGGGTCAACCCCCTTATCCCTCAATATGACAAATACATTCTCCTGGGTCATCACCCTGTAGTTTGTAAGTTTTGATGCCTCCTCCATAACAACCCTCCTCAAAAAACCAACATTCACCTCCTCAGGAACTCCCTTACCCTTCACAAACTCAAGCACCGCAAGGTCCCCTTCCCTCTCCAATGCTTTAAGGTTAAAAAATAAGCCCGAAACAAAAAATACAGAAAAAATTAAAAAAATCCTCCTCATCTCCTTATCCCGATTATCTTTTCAACCTTCTCCCTCAAAACCTTCTCATGCTCCTTCATCTCCCCCCTTATCTCATCCATCCACACACATTTTCCATCAAGAAAAACAGTATGGGGCAACCCTATAACACCGTAATCGCTCGCTGTATCCCCATACTTGTCCATAAGAATTTTGAAAGGAAAATTGTCCCCAAAAAATTTCCTCAAACCCCTCTCGCTCTCCTTGAAACTTATAAGAAATACCTCAACACCCTTATACTCATTCTTTATCCTTTTGAGAACCTCTATCGCCCTTTTGCATGGAGAACAATCCGTAGAAAAGAAATCAAGAATAATAACATCAACCTTCACCTTTGGACTGTCACCACAATAATCCTTAAGTTGAAACCAGTTCCCATCTATATCCCTTAACTCAAAGGGCTTTACCCTCTCACCCACTTTGAAGTTTAAAAGAAAGGGAGATAAAAGAATGAAAACCAAAAATATCCATCTCTTCTTGACCATATTTTTTAATTTACTATGATAAAAATAAAAATCAAGTAAATTTTGGGTTTTTTATTTCTGAATTTTAATTTTCTTTTTTTCTGTGTTATAGAGTTCAATTATGGCAGGAATAAAAGGAGATAAAGAAACTTCTCTCAAAATGTTAATCGCATTTGTGAGCTGGTTTCTGAATACAATTTTTATATTTGCACCATCCTACCTCAAAAGCATCTCCCTAAACGGAAGCCAGATTGGATTTCTCACTTCAACAGTTTACATATTCCCGGCAATTTTTTATCCATACGCTGGTTATTTATGCGATGTCCTTTCTTCAAAAATTGTCCTTTCAACTGGTCTTCTTTTATTCTTTATCTTCTCCTTCCTTATAGGGCTCATAAAAAATTTTACAGGGTTCATTTTAGTTTATATTGCTGGAAGCATTGGCATGGCACTCATAAACATCTCCATTGACACTTTGTTCTATCGTGAAGAAAAATCAGAAAAGGGATTCAGCGGATACATAGGTTCTGGAGGGATAGGGATGGGAATTGGATACATCGTGGCTGGATTTCTCACGCAAAATGCCGGATTTCCTCCATTTTTTTACCTTCTTGCTATCATTTCTTTTTTCACATCTTTTTTCTCGTTTAAATTCTTTAAAAAAAATGGAATAGAAAAAAGAGATTATGAAGGAAACAATAAGTTCTGGAAGGAGAAGAAATTCATCTCCCTCCTGCTTGTGAACATCTTCCACGGACTGCATTTTGGTGCTGAAACAAGTGCACTCGCAATTTTCCTCAAGAGTGTTCCTAAACTCAATGAGTCAGAAATAGGACTTGTCCTGGGGTTGTCCATTTTTTTTCTGTCCTTCTGCGGACTTTTCACAAGGAGGCTTTCAGAAATGGGAATAAGCGGAAGGAAATTATATTCTCTTGGGCTTTTCCTTTCAGGAACTGGCAGTATATTGATGGTTTTTTCTGAAGGGTTCCTTTCCGTTCTCCTTTTCAGGTTTTTACATGTAGCAGGAGATGCCTTTATTTTCGTCGGCTCAAGGGAGGTAGCATCATCAATTTTTGTAGAGGAAAGGATGGGAAGGATATGGGGTGGAATACGTTCGGGAGTTGCCCTTTCAGCATTTATGGGAGCAATAATTTCTGGAATCCTCATTCAGTTTGTTAATTCCTCAACGCCGTTCATAGTCTCGGGAATTTCCTCAATTTTTGCGATGACCTTTATGCCATAATTTTTATGAATTCTAAATTTTTAATACCTCTTGAAAAAAATTAGAGCCTGAATAAAATAAAAGAAAATGGAAGAAATAAATAAACTGAAAAACCTTTATAGAAAAAAGAAATCTGCGATAAAATCTAAAATTGATGAATTCAGGAAAACCCTAAAAGACGAAAAGAAAATTTTTGCTGAACTCGCGTTCTGCCTTCTTACTCCCCAATCAAAGGCGAAAATCTGCTGGGAGGCAATAGAAGCACTTTCAGAAACTGGACTCCTTCTGAATGGCACAAGGAGAAATATACTTCCATATTTGAAGGGTGTGAGATTTAAGAACAAAAAGGCTGAGTATATAGTTTCAGCGAGAAAACTTTTTATAAAAAACGGAAAGATAGAAATAAAGAATTTACCTTCTTCTTTTAAATCTCTTCACGAGCTCAGAGAATTTCTCGTAAAAAGCGTAAATGGAATGGGTTACAAGGAAGCAAGCCATTTTTTGAGAAATATAGGGCTCGGAGAAGAAATTGCTATTCTTGACAGGCACATTCTGAAAAATATGAAAAAATATGGTGTGATAGATGAAATTCCAGAATTCCTGTCAAAGAAAAAATATCTTGAACTGGAGCAAAAATTTATTAACTTTTCCAAAAAATGCTCAATACCGGTGGCTCATCTTGACCTGCTTTTGTGGTTCAAGGAAACAGGTGAGATTTTTAAATAAAGAAGGAGGTACGAGATGAAAAAATATAAGTGTCAGATCTGCGGATATGTTTATGACCCTGAAAAAGGGGACCCAGACGCAGGAATAAAAGCCGGAACACCTTTTGAAGACCTTCCTGATTCGTGGGTATGTCCTGTATGCGGTGCTTCTAAATCTGATTTTGAACCCTTAGATTGAAAATGAAAAAAATTCTTTTTCTTTGCAGAGAGAATTCAGCAAGGTCTCAGATGGCAGAGGGACTTGTAAATTTCCTTTTCAAAGAAAAATTCAGGGCATTTAGTGCTGGTATTGAAATAAAAGAGGTTCATCCACTTGCGATAGAGGTTATGAGGGAAATAGGAATAAATATATCACAAAAGCAAACATCTAAACCAGTTCACAGGAGAGGAATTTGATTATGTAATTACCGTTTGTGCTGGAGACCCGAAGGAAACATGCCCGTTTTTCCCTGGAAAAGCGAATAAAAGACTTTCGTGGTCAATTCCTGATCCGGCAGAAAAAGGAGATATTGAAACCCTCCGCCAGGTTAGGGATATGCTTCTTGAAAAAATCAAAGAAGAAATAATTGAAAACTAAAACCCTCCCTTCATCGCAAGAAGGGCTCTTATTTTTTCGTTTGTCTCCCTTAATCGCTTTGAGAGGGTTCTCAGAAAGTTCCACAAGATAGTATAGGCAAGTTCTTTGTTGAGAAAAAGAAGGGATTCAAACGAGGCTCTATCAATGCTCAAAAGTCGGGAACTCTCATTGGCAATGGCATCTGCTGACCTCTCCACATCATCTATGAGTGCCATCTCACCGAAAAAATCACCGGGTTTCAGAACAGCAAGTGCCTCTTCACCACTTCCGGGAATCTGCTTGCTGATTCTTACGCTTCCTGAAAGGATTATGTAAAGTTTGTCTCCTTTTTCACCCTCCTTGAAAATTATCTCTCCTGCCTTGAACTCCTCTGACTTCGCAGTCTTCATCAGTTGATATATCTGGTCAGAGGTAAGTCCTGCGAAAAGGACTGTTTTTGCGAGCATTTCTTCTATCTTCATATTTCACCCCTTTTTATTGATTCTACATATTCAGATGCTGAAAGCCCTGCTACAGCCCCCTCTCCAACAGATATGGATACCTGCCTGAACTTCTTTGAACGAACATCACCCGCTGCAAAAAGTCCTTTTACACCTGTCTCCATATATTCGTTGGTGATTATAAAACCATCTTTGTCAAACTTTATTCCCTCAACCTCCATTAAGAATTCCGTTCTCGGGATAACCCCTATGTGAATGAAGACACCATCTGCCTTTATAAATTCTCTTTCATTGGTTTTCAGGTTCCTGACATATACTCCCTCAACCCTTGAAGTTCCGACAATCTCCTCAACTACCCTGCTAGTCCATAGCTCTATCTTTGGATTTCTCTTCAATTCTTCCTGAAGAATCCTTTCTGCCCTGAACTCATCCCTTCTGTGAACCACCTTAACCTTTGACGCAATTCTTGTAAGAAAAAGTGCCTCTTTAACAGCAGTATCCCCTCCGCCAACCATTATTACTTCTTTGTTTTTGAAAAACAAAGCATCGCATGTAGCGCATACAGATACACCTCTTCCAAAAAATTCCTTCTCTCCCTTGACGCCGAGCATTTTTTGCTTTATTCCTGAACATACAATGACAGCCTTTGAAAGAACGCTTTCTTTGCCGAACCTTACCTCAAAAAAATTATCCATTTTTAATACCTTTTCCACACTTCCCATCACTATGCTCACATTTTTGTAGTCATCAATGCTCTCCTTTAGTTTTTTTGCAAGTTCAATCCCTTCTATTCCTCCCGGAAATCCTGGATAGTTTTCAATTTTATGACTCAAATTTGTCTGTCCACCAGGAATTCCCTCCTCAATTATCAAAACATCAAGAAGTTCTCTCCCAGCATAAAGTCCGGCGGTTAATCCAGCAGGTCCCGCACCTATAATCGCCAAATCTCTTTCCATCGCTCACTCCGGGTCACATACACCATCACAGGTCTGAACGATTTTTCCATTGGATTTGAAGAACTCCTTCAGCTGTTTTCTTAATGCAGGAAGCCTTCTTATAGCCTCGTGGGCGCAGTTATCATTTATCAATGCAGTATTTCCTTCAGGTGGATATGGTCCACATTCAGGAAGAATTTTTTCCTCAATCTGGATGTTCTTCATATCCATCGGATTCCACTGGGTGAGTGCAGAACCATCAATTGGTCCTTCAACCTCTTCAACACCAAAGACTGAATAAACAAGTGGTTTTAATCCTGGAATACCCATTGTTCTCGCGAGCATCTCCGTTGCAAAATTTGGAACCTGAGCATCGCCGATTGCTTCCTGTATCAAAACCATTTTTGGAGGTGTTCCGGGGAGAGGATTCTTCACCACATAGGGAGCGAATGAAATCGGGTCAACGAAGTCAAAATATGTTTGAATTAGTGAAAGGAGTTTCAGAATTTCAAGAGGGTCTTCTGAATAATTTGTCTCCAGAAGGAGTTTTAAAAATGGCCACATCAGATTTCTCTGTATCATCTGCGTCCATACAGCACCGGGGACATTCAAAACCCCTTTTATAATATATGGATTTATCCCCATAAATGTCCCTCCCTGAACACCTCCATTTGAAATTCCATAATAATAAATTTCATCGGGATTTATAAGATTTCCTATTTCTGGGTCATCCTTCAATTGGAATTTTATAAGTTTTGTCAGTATGGTGAAATTGATATGTGCCTGAAGCATTCTGTCCGTGAGCGTCTTTATTAGATTTATGTTAAAAAGAACCTTTCCTGCCATCGTCTCTCTATATTCTACCGATGCTCCGAGCCAGTTTGTTCCTATTTGAACCATCTGAAGGTCATCGTCAATGAGTTCCCTCTGATACATGGTCATCATCTCACCTTCAGCGGAGCCAAAAAGTCCATGACCGAAAACCATTACAGGATGGGTTGATGGAACTGTGTTCGTTATTGACAACGGAATGTGAACTACAAACTCAACCTCACTGAAACCAGTGGTAACAGGCTCGCCTAACTCATTGGTTTTTAAAAAATCAATGCCATCCCTCTTTTCAAGAAACCATGGACATTTAAATTTTCCCTTCAATTGTCTGGACAGGTGAGGGGATGAGTTAGCATCTGGATAATAAACATCGCTAACCCATTCATAATCTATATTTTCAGAAAGGCTTAACGCTTTATCCCTCATTTTTAAAAGTTTTGAAAGGATGTATTCATCGCTTGCGGTTATAAAATCCAATGTAAGCAAAATCCTCTTTCTTTCAATCCCGAGCTCTGATAGAAATTGAAAAATCTCTTCGTATTTATCCCTGATGGATTCAATCACTGAATTATCAGTTCTTTCTCCATCCCTTAAAGCCTTGAACGGCTTTGGCGGTTTTATCTCTTCCCCTGTCCTGCTCTTTACACTATCCATTATGACAACGATGTATCTCGTCTTTGGTTTTAGTCTGACCTGAGGTCTTATTATCAAACCCTGCCTTCCGATTATCTTTCCATTAGCTCCAATAGCATTAACATCTATTTCAACAAATAAAGGAACCCTCTCACCTGTTTTCCATTCTATAAGTTGAATTCCGCTTTCAGGCTCTATGGATTTTGAAATCTCCTTCATGGATGGAATAGTTGACGGGTCAACACCTTCTTCAAAATAGACAAGAATCTGACTTGCTGGGCTGAAACCATCTGCTTCATTCAATGGAATAACATCCATCTCAATTCCTTCCTTTGAAACAGGAAGAACTGACGGACTGTAATTAACCCTGAATCCGGTCTCTGTGCTTTTGTCTTCTTTTAAAAAGAAAGAAGATGGAAATGGAAGAAAGCAATCAGAGGTTGTAATGGGATTACACCCCTCTTCAATTTCTATGTGCACTTTTTCACTGCAGGAAAAGAAGAGAACACAGAGCATTATTGCTGTCCTTTTCATAATACTACAAAAGCTCCTTTATGCTGAAAACCGGATGAAAAAATAGACCTTCTTTTTCTATCTCCACTCTTCCGCCTTCTTCCCTGTCAACAAGAGCAAATACTCCTCTTACATCAAGCCCGTGCTCTCTTGAAATTTTGACTGCCTTGAGGGATGAACCTCCGGTGGTTACCACATCCTCAAGGATAACCGTCACCATTCCTTTTCTTAAATTGCCTACCCCCTCAATCCATTGACCTGTTCCATGTGATTTTGGTTCCTTTCTTATTATGAACGGGATAACAGGCTTCCTCTCAATATATGAAATAAGTGCTGTTGAAGAAACTATCGGGTCACCGCCGAGTGTAACCCCTCCTACTGCTTCAATCTGCAAACCACCTTTCCTTTTCTCCTCTATCATCTGAAACATTATCTTTCCAACGAGATACATCCCTTCTGGATGTAATGTAACCTCACGCATGTCAATGTAATAATTGCTTCTCTTTCCTGATGCAAGAATAAAATCTCCTCTTTTTAAAGCAAGGGTTAGAATAAGTAATTTAAGATTATCTATCTCTGACATATATCTGCTCAAATATGAACTTCAACTGCGATTCTTCAATGGCTGATGGAACCTCAACTGGATATCTTTCTGTGAAACACGCCAGGCAAAAATCATTTCTGTTTAGCCCTGTAGCCTCAACCATTCCATCCAGGCTCAGATAATATAGTGTATCCGCAAGGATAAATTTCCTTATTTCTTCAACTGAAAGGGATGAAGCTATGAGTTCCTTTTTTGTCGGCGTGTCTATCCCATAATAACAGGGTGCTATTATGGGCGGAGAACTTATCCTGACATGAACCTCCCTTGCTCCAGCATCCCTCACCATCTTTATTATCTTCCTTGATGTGGTTCCCCGAACGATTGAATCATCTATCACTACAACCCTTTTCCCATTCAATACTTCTCTCTGTGCGTTCAATTTCAATTTTACCCCAAAATGCCTTATTGATTCTTCTGGTTCAATAAATGTCCTGCCAACATAATGACTTCTTATAAAACCCATCTCTATTGGTATGCCTGACTCTCTTGAATATCCTATGGCAGCGGGCATACCAGAATCTGGAACAGGAATCACTATATCTGCATCAACAGGAGCTTCCCTTGCAAGAATCCTGCCCATCTTAACTCTTGTGGAGTACGCGCCCTTCCCGAAGACTATGCTGTCAGGTCTTGAGAAATATACATGCTCAAATATGCAAAATGCCCTTCTCGGAGGCGATGGAAGTCTTTCGGAAAATACGGAATCCTTTGTTATATAAAGAACCTCTCCTGGCTCAATTTCTCTTATATATTCAGCATCAATCAGGTCAAAGGCGCAGGTCTCAGATGCTATTATATAACTCCTTTTCAGCCTTCCGAGGACAAGTGGACGAAATCCATAAGGGTCTCTTGCAGTAATGAGCATATCTTTTGAAAGGAAAACCAGTGAAAAGGCACCCTTTATTCTCATCAAACTTTCAAATATACACTCCTCAAGGCTCCTCGCCCTTGATTTTGCAATGAGATGAACTATCACCTCGGTATCCATAGTTGACTGGAAAATTGAACCGTCTCCTTCCAGTTCTTTTCTTATCTCGTATGCATTTACAAGGTTTCCATTGTGGGCAACCGCTATAGGACCTTTTGAAAATTCAACCACAAATGGCTGAGCATTTTTTATATCCGATGTTCCTGTTGTGGAGTATCTAACATGTCCTATGGCGATATCCCCATACATCTCCCTTATTGTTCCCTCA
>JBBIVP010000078.1:0-9306 GCA_037439705.1 bacterium | reverse complement strand
AGAGCATCAGCCTTCCAAGCTGAGGGTCGCGGGTTCGAATCCCGTTTCCCGCTCCATATAGAAGGTTATGCCCACGTAGCTCAGGCGGTAGAGCACTTCCTTGGTAAGGAAGAGGTCGCCCGTTCAAAGCGGGTCGTGGGCTTTGAAGATAATTACAGGAGGTAGAAAAGATGGCAAAGGCAAAGTTTGAGAGGAAAAAACCACATGTGAATGTAGGAACCATAGGACATATTGACCACGGTAAGACTACTCTCACATCGGCGATGACAAAGATCCTTTCAAAGGAGAATCTTGCGAAGTTTATTCCTTTTGAAGAAATAGATAAAGCTCCTGAAGAAAAGGCGAGGGGAATTACCATAGCTATTTCTCATATAGAATATGAGTCTCCAAAAAGGCACTATGCACATATTGACTGTCCAGGTCACGCGGATTACATAAAAAACATGATAACAGGAGCAGCTCAGATGGATGGATCAATTTTGGTTGTGGCTGCAGATGATGGTCCTATGCCTCAGACAAGGGAACACATTCTTCTTGCAAGACAGGTGGGGGTTCCATCAATTATTGTATTTATGAACAAGATAGATATGGTTCCAGACAAGGAGTTACTTGACCTTGTGGAGATTGAGATAAGAGAACTTTTGACAAAATATGAATTTCCAGGAGATAAAACCCCGATAATAAGAGGGAGTGCTTTGAAAGCGGGTGAGTGCGGATGTGGAAAGAAAGATTGTCAGTGGTGTGGTCCTGTATGGGAACTTATTGACGCTATAGATAATTTTATTCCACAACCTGAGAGACCAATTGATAAGCCATTTCTTATGCCGATAGAGGATGTGTTCAGTATCAGTGGAAGAGGTACCGTGGTGACAGGAAGGGTAGAGAGAGGGAAGATAAAGGTTGGGGATGAGGTTGAAATTGTGGGGTTAAGAGATGAACCTATAAAGACTGTAGCAACTGGTGTTGAAATGTTCCGCAAGGTACTTGATGAGGGAATTGCTGGAGATAATATTCTTTTAAGGGGAACAAAAAAGGATGAAGTTGAAAGGGGTATGGTTGTGGCAGCTCCAGGTACCATTACTCCTCATACAGAATTTGAAGCGGAGGTTTATGTGCTTTCCAAGGAAGAAGGTGGAAGGCATACTCCATTTTTCAGCAAGTATCGTCCGCAATTTTATTTCAGAACTACTGATGTAACAGGCACAATTATACTTCCTGAAGGCGTCCAGATGGTTATGCCAGGGGACAGAATTAATTTTAAGGTTGATCTTATAACCCCAATTGCTATGGAAGAAGGATTGAGGTTCGCCATAAGAGAAGGTGGAAAGACAGTTGGGGCTGGCGTGGTGACAAAGATATTGAAATAGTATTGACATAAGAAAAAATGAGAGTTATAATTCACTTTGAATGTCAGCAATGTAAAAGGAGGAATTACACTTCTATAAAAAACAAGAAGAATACTCCGGAGAGGTTAGAATTGAAAAAGTTTTGTCCATTTTGTGGAAAACAGACGCTGCATAAAGAGGTTAAATAGGTCAGTAGCTCTAACTGGAAGAGCGCCGGTCTCCAAAACCGGAGGATGGGGGTTCGAATCCCCCCTGACCTGAGTGAAAGAAAGGTGAAAATAAAAAGTTTTAAAGAATTAAAAAGTTTCTTGATAGAAACATGGCAGGAATTGAAAAAAGTGACATGGCCAACGAGAAGAGAGACGCTGGGTGCTACTGCTGTTGTTATAATTCTGATTATTCTTACCTCTTTATATCTCGGGCTGGTAGACATGCTGATTCAATCTCTTATTTCTTTATTGAATAAAATTTTAGGGTAATGGAAAAAAGGTGGTTCATACTCCATGTTCTATCAGGATTTGAAACAGCTGTAAGGGACAGTATTTTTAAAAGGTTAAAGGAAAGCGGATTGGAGGATAAAGTAGATGAGATATTTATTCCAAAAACCAATGATAAGTTGAAGGAAGATAGTCCGAAGAAGAAAAAAGAAAAAATAGTATTTCCAGGATATATAATTATACACGTGGAATACATACCTCCTGAAGAAAGGAAGAAAGATGAAAAAAAGGCTGAAGAGTGGTCAAAACTGTGGAAGGTTGTAAGATACACTCCTTATGTAATGGGAATTCTTGGAGTAAAAAATGAGCCCACCCCTGTCCCAGACAACGAGGTAGAAGAATTGAAGAAAAGGATAGAAAAGGGAGAACTTCGCACACTTGTTGCCTACGATGTGGGAGATAAGGTTAGAGTAAAAGACGGCCCATTTATGAATTTTAATGGTGAAGTGGAAGCAGTTTTTCTTGATAAAAAAAGATTAAGGGTTTTAATAAGTATATTCGGAAGGTCCACGCCGGTGGAATTAGAGTTTTCTCAGGTGGAAAAAATTTCGTAGGAGGCGAAAGATGGCAGTATTGAAGAAAAAAATTGCAAATGTCAAACTTCAACTTCCTCCAGCGGGAGCTACACCTGCTCCGCCAGTTGGTCCTGCGTTGGGACAGTATCAAGTAAACATTATGGAATTCTGCAAACATTTTAATGAGAAAACCAAAAATATGTCAAAAGATTTGATTCTTCCAGTAAAAATTACAATTTACTCTGACAGGTCATTTACATTTCAGATAAAAACACCTTTGACATCAGCTTTATTAAGAGCAAGAGCAAAACTGGAAAAAGGGGCGACAAATCCCGGGAGAGAAGTGGTTGGAAGGATTAAGAGAAGCGACATAAGAGAGATCGCTAAAATAAAGCTTCCAGATTTAAATGTTGATGCTCTGGAGAAGGCAGAAAAAATTATTGAGGGGACTGCAAGGAGTATGGGATTAATTGTAGAGGATTAAAAATGGCGAAGAGAGGGAAAAAGTATTTAAATGCTCTTAAATTAGTGGATAGAACAAAAAGGTATTCTATAGACGAAGCAGTAGATTTGGTAAAAAGGACATCCTACACGAAATTTGATGGAAGTGTGCTTTTGAATGTAAGATTGGGAATTGACCCAAAAAAATCCGACCAGATGGTAAGAGGAGCTGTGGTTCTTCCTCATGGAATTGGTAAGGAAAGGAAAGTTCTGGTTTTTGCAAAGGGGGATAAGGAGACCGAAGCGAGAAATGCTGGGGCTGACTATGTTGGAGGTGAGGATTTGATAAAAAAAATTCAGGATGGATGGATGGATTTAGATATTGCAGTAGCTACTCCTGATATGATGCCAGCTGTGGGTAAAATAGGAAAAATTCTTGGACCTCATGGATTGATGCCAAATCCCAAGACAGGAACAGTAACTTTTGATGTGGCTAAGGCGATTAAAGAAGCAAAGGCGGGTAAGGTGGAATTTAAAACTGATAAGGGTGGAAATGTGCATCTGGTTGTTGGGAAGATTTCTTTTGACATAGAGAAGCTCAAGGAAAATATAAAGACCGCTCTTGAGGCTCTTATTAAAGCGAAACCACCTTCAAGCAAGGGGAGTTATTTTAAAAGTATAACACTATCTGCTACAATGGGACCCGGTATAAAATGCGGGGTTTCAGAAATTTATAACTGGATAAGGGGATGATAAATGAGAAGGCTTGAGGAAAAAATTAATTACATGAATAGGTTGAAAGAGGCAATAAATTCGTCAAAGGCTTTGTTCTTTTTGACCTTCAAGGGTATTTCTGTTCAGGAAGTAATAGAATTTAAAAAGGACTTGAAAAGGCGAGATGGAGAGGCGAAAGTAGTAAAAAATACTTTGTTGAGAAGGGTTCTTCTGGATATGGGGATGGAGACGAATGACGATGTTTTTCAGAATACAACAATGGTAGTTTTCTGTAAAGGAGATCCATTAGAGATGGCTAAGAGTTTGATTTCCCACCTAAAGGATAAGGAGAACCTAAAAATAAAAGGCGGAATATACGATTTTAAATTTATAAATCCTAAAATGATGGAAGAACTTTCTACTCTTCCTGGAAAGAACGAATTGATTGGCCAGTTGATAGGACTTCTACGCTCTCCTCTGACAAGATTGATTTACATTATTGGGAGTCCTTATACCTCTGTAATAAATACAATTTATACAATAAAGAAAAAGAAGGAGGAAAATTGAAATGGAAGAAGCTGTAAAAAAAGAGAAAGAAGAAGGAAAGACTAAGATATCGGAGATAGTAGAAGCGATTGCTTCTATGAATGCTATGGAACTCAATCAATTAGTGAAGGCTCTTGAGGAAAAATTTGGTGTTAGCGCCCAGATACCTGTTGCAGTTCCCGCTGCGGTGGTTGCTCCTTCTGCACCAGCAGAGGCTAAGAAAGAAGAGGAACCGAATGAGGTTACATTGATGCTTGTGGATAGTGGGGATAAAAAGCTACAGGTTATAAAGGAAATAAGGGCTATCACCGGACTTCCTCTCAAGGAGGCAAAGGAACTGGTTGATAATGTTCCTTCTGTAGTGAAGGAGCGTGTTCCCATTGAAGAAGCCAAAAAGATGAAAGAACAGCTGGAAAAGGAAGGAGCAAAAGTGGAGTTCAAGTATTAGTATTAGGCTGAGAAAATATAACCTTTTAAAACCTTATGTATGAGGGGAAGATGAAAGTACTATATAATAATTTACGAATGAGGAGTTTGTTTGGGAAAATAGGATATCCTGTTGAACCATCCTATTTTCTCGATTTCCAAAGAGAGTCTTACAAAAAATTTCTTCAGATGGATGTCCCTCCTGAAAAAAGAGATAAAAGCGTTGGAATAGAAAGGGTTTTCAGAGAAGTCTTTCCTATTGTTGCTTCTAACGGATTGGCTGAGTTAAGATATAAATCATACAGTATTACACCACCTCCTTTCTCACCCGAAGAATGTGTTGAGAAAGGAATAAGTTACGCTGGGGCACTTAAGGTGACTATGGAACTTTTTATCTATGAAGAGAACGAGAACGGTAAGGTGCTTCGTGAAGTAAGAGAGCTTAAAGATGTATTTGTTGGAGAGATTCCATTCATGACACCTACAGGTCATTTTGTTATGAATGGGTCGCAGAAGGTAATAGTTAATCAGCTTCACAGGTCACCCGGTGTGTTTTTTGAAATAGATAAGTCAAAGTTTAAAAGCACAGGAAGGCATTATTTTATAGCGAGGATAATTCCATACCATGGTTCGTGGATGGATTTCGAGTTTGATAACAAAGACAGGATTGTAGTTAAGATAGAGAAAAAGAAAAAAATTACAGCAACTACTCTTCTGAAAGCATTTGGATATACAGAAGAAGATATTCTCAAAGGGATGTATCCAATTGAAAGGATATTAATAGAAAAGAACGGAATTTATAAGGCGATAAATCCACAGGTGCTTAAATATCAGGTTTCAAGTGTAGATATAGTTGACGCCTCTGGAAAAATTATTTTAGAAAAAGGCAAAAGGTTCGGAGAAGATATAGTTAAGGCATTACTTGAAAACAAAATAGAAAAACTACCAGTTGACGAAGAATCTTTATACGGGAAAGTTCTCGCTTCTGATATAAAACATCCTAACACAGGAGAGGTTTTGTTCTATGCACTGGATGAAATTACACCTGCTATGCTTGAAGATCTGAGAAAACTCAAAATTTCTGAATTTGAAATTGTATATTTTGATAACATGTACATTTACGCTTCTATTGTTGATACTCTAAAAATTGATACCGCCAGAACAAAAGAAGAGGCTATAAATGAGATATTTGTTAAACTCAAGCCCAACGAACAGGTTCTATTTGAGGAGAAAATGAAGTTCATCCACAATATGTTTTTCAATCCGGAAATATACGACCTTTCTTACATTGGAAGGCACAAAATTAATATGGCTCTTGAGAGAGATGTGCCCATTGAGAGCAGGGCACTTACTGAGGAAGATTTGTTTTTAATAGTGAAGAAACTTTTCTGGTTAAGAAATCAGAGAGGGCAATTTGATGATATTGACCATCTTGGAAATAGAAGAGTGAGAGCTGGAAGCGAACTGATTGAGATGTATTTCCTTTCAGGTATGAAAAAAGTGGCGAGGATGACAGCAGAGAGGTTAAGCACCCTTCAGACCTCTTCAATTTTGAAGGCAGGTGATGTTATAAATTTCAAACCAGCCATCTCTGCTGTGAAAGACTTTTTCAACACGAATTCTTTGTGCCAGTTCATGGAACAGGTAAATCCGCTTTCAGAAATGACCCATAAACGAAGGCTGAGCGCACTTGGTCCAGGTGGATTGACAAGGGAGAGAGCAGGATATGAAGTTAGAGATGTTCACCCTTCACATTATGGAAAGATATGTCCTATTGAGACACCAGAGGGGCAGAATATAGGAATAATCACCTCTCTCGCTACATACGCAAAGGTTGATAGATTTGGATACCTTCAAACACCATACAGGAAAGTAATAAATGGAAAACTTACATGGGAGATAGTGTATCTTAGTGCTCTTGAGGAGGAAAAATTTACCATTGTTCCAGCAGATACTCCTCTGGATGAAAACGGATATATAAAAGATAAAATCGTAGTAGCAAGAAAGGGAGGGGAAATAATAAAAGTCAATAGAGAAAAGGTAGAGTTGATGGATGTGGTGCCTGCTCAGCTCGTGGGAGTTTCTGCTTCTCTCATTCCATTTCTTGAGCACGATGATGCTAACAGGGCTCTTATGGGTTCAAATATGGAAAGACAGGCAGTTCCTCTTATTAAATCAGAAGCCCCTTTTGTTGGAACGGGTCTTGAATGGAAGGTAGCAGTGGATTCGGGTTATGCAATTACCGCAGATCGTTCAGGGATAGTTGAATATGTGGACGGAACAAGGATTGTATTGAGGATTAAAGATAAGGACCACCCTGATGAGGAGGACAAAATAAAGATATACACTTTAAAGAAATACAAAAGGAGCAATCAGAAGACATGTATAAATCAGAAACCAGCTGTGCGAAGGGGAGAGTTTGTTAAAAAAGGACAGGTGCTTGCTGATGGTCCATGTATTGAAAAAGGCGAGCTCGCTCTTGGTAGAAATGTTTTAGTGGGATTTTTATCGTGGGGAGGATATAATTACGAAGACTCAATTCTTATAAGCGAAAAATTGGTAAGGGATGATGTGTATACATCAATTCACATTGAAGAATATGAATGCGAGGCACGGGAAACGAAACTTGGACCCGAAGAAATTACAAGGGATGTGCCAGGTGTTCCTGAAGAAGCTTTACTTAATCTTGATGAGGATGGAATAATAAGGATTGGTGCGAGAGTAAAGCCAGGTGATATACTGGTAGGAAAGGTTACCCCGAAAGGCGAGACAATTTTGTCTCCTGAGGAAAAGCTTCTGAAGGCAATTTTTGGCGATAAAGCAGGCGATGTTAAAGATTCGTCTTTGAGAACTTCACCAGGTACAGAAGGAATAGTAATTGATGTAAAGGTTTTTGTAAGGAAGGGGTCCGAAAGTAAAGAACAGAGTAAAATCATAAAGAAACTTCTTGATGAGAAGGTTGAGGAAATAGAATTTGTTAAGAAGAGTATTTTTGAAAAGGTGAAATCACTTCTTGTGGGTAGAACATTTCTGAGTAATTTTACGCATCAGAGGAAATTACTTTTTAAAAAGGGAACCGTTCTTAAAGAAGATGCTCTGGAGAAGGTTCATTATTCTCTGTGGAAGAAAATAGCTGAAAATCTTTCTGGAGAATCTGTGGTCAATCAGATTGAAAAGCTCGTTGAAAAACTTGAGGAACAGATAGCAGTTATTGAAACGGTTTATAGAGAAAAGATAAATGCTGTGAGAAAAGGAGACGAACTCCCTGTGGGAGCGAATAAGAAGGTAAAGGTGACAATTGCTTCTTTGAGGAAGATTCAAGTAGGCGATAAGATGGCAGGAAGACATGGTAACAAAGGGGTGATTTCTAAGGTTCTTCCTGTGGAAGATATGCCATTTCTTCCAGATGGGACCCCTCTGGATATAGTTCTTAATCCCCTTGGAGTTCCTTCCAGAATGAACATAGGGCAGATACTGGAAACCCTTCTTGGATGGGCATGCAAGGAGATTGGAAGTAAAATAGCTTCAATTGTAGACGGTGTGAATGAACCAAATAGATGGAGAAAGTTGTTAAAGGAGCTATACAATTCTCCAAATGTTTCCAAAATTATAGATTCTATGACCGATGATGAAATCAAAAGAGTTATTGCCGATTTGAAAAATGGGTTTTTTGTGGCTTCTCCAGTTTTTGATGGAGCAAAAGAGAACGAAATAAAGGAAATGCTCAAAAAATCTGGACTTCCTGAATCAGGTACTGTTGAGTTAAGAGATGGAAGAACAGGAGATATTTTTGATCAGAAGGTGACAGTTGGGTATATGTATATGATGAAACTTGAACATATGGTTGAAGATAAGGTTTATGCAAGGTCAACAGGGCCGTATTCTCTTATTACCCAGCAACCCCTCGGTGGAAAGGCTCAGAGGGGTGGTCAGAGACTTGGAGAAATGGAGGTTTGGGCTCTTGAGGCATATGGAGCTGCTCATCTGCTGCAGGAGTTTCTCACCATTAAATCGGACGATGTTCGTGGTAGAAGGGAAATTTTTGAAAGTATAAAGAAAGGTAAATATGATTTGAAACCTGGGCTTCCAGAATCTTTCCATGTTCTTGTGAAGGAACTTCAGGCACTTGGACTTGATGTAGAATTGATAGAAAATGAAAAATCTGAAGAAGAATTTTCGGATGAATTTAAAAAAATATAAGAAGGAGGTATAGCCTTGAAAAATTTACTAATGGAGCAGGAGTTTTCTAAAAGAACTCCAACTTTTAAGGCTGTCCGAATTTCTATAGCCTCTCCCGAGAAGATTCGTTCATGGTCACATGGAGAGGTTAAAAAAGCAGAGACCCTAAATTATAGAACCCTTAAGCCAGAAAGAGATGGATTATTCTGTGCGAGAATATTTGGACCCATAAAAGACCATGAATGTCTATGTGGAAGATACAAAAGGATGAAATACAGGGGGATTCAATGTGAGAAATGCGGAGTAGAAGTGATATCCAGTAAGGTGAGGAGAGAAAGAATGGGGCACATAGAACTTGCAGCACCTGTTGCTCATATATGGTTTTTCAGAACGATACCTTCCAAACTATGCGCTATACTGGGTAAAAGCGTTCATGAAGTGGAAAAGGTTATATACTTTCAGAGCTATATAGTTATAGATCCAGGAAAAACAAGGCTTGAGAAGGGACAAATCATTACCGAACAGGAGTATGAGGAGAATGTGAAAAAGTATGGTGCTGATGCATTTAAAGCTGGAATGGGAGCTGAGGCAATAAGAGAAATTCTCAAAGATATAAATCTTGAAGAACTCTCTCTTGAAATT
>JBBIVP010000077.1:0-9414 GCA_037439705.1 bacterium | reverse complement strand
AAAGAGGACGGGACCAGCTTGGAACTGCTGGCTCAGGAAATCATTTCCTTGAAATAGGTTATGTGGAAAAAATTTTTAACAAAAAAATGGCAGAAATAATGGGGCTTGAGGAAAATATGATAACGCTTCTCATTCATTCGGGCTCAAGGGGATTTGGACACCAGATATGTGATGATTACCTTGTGAAGATGAACAGATATGTGTCGGAGAAAAAAATAAGCCTTCCTGACAGACAACTTGCCTGTGCCCATATAAAATCTTCCGTTGGTCAGGAATATCTTGCTGCTATGAAATGTGCTGTTAATTTTGCCTTTGCAAACAGGGAATGTTTAGCATTCTGGGCAGAAAAGGCTATTGCTAAAGCCCTTTCAGCTTCTCCCTCAAGCATAGGAATGAAACTTGTTTATGATGTAGCACATAATGTGGCAAAAATTGAAGAGCATGAGGTTGATGGAAAAAAGGTAAAACTCTGCGTTCACAGAAAAGGAGCAACGAGGGGATTTCCAAAAGGACATCCTATTGTGCCGGAAATATATAGAGAAATAGGTCAGCCTGTAATTATACCTGGAGATATGGGAAGGTATTCCTATGTTCTTGTTGGGACGGAAAAAGCAATGAAGGAGACCTGGGGAACAGTATGCCACGGCGCGGGAAGGGTGATGAGCAGGTCACAGGCAATAAAAACTGCAAGAGGGCGCTCAATTACTGATGAAATGAAGAAGAAAGGTATAATTGTAAAAGCAAAAGAAAGGGACACTCTTGCAGAGGAGATGTCAGAGGCATATAAGGATGTTGAAATAGTTGTTGATGCGGTGGTTAATGCTGGGCTTTCAGAAAAGGTTGCGCGTATAAAGCCTATTGGCGTTATAAAGGGGTAAAAAGCACACTTCTTCCTTAATGCCTCTTTTAGTTCATTCAGCTTGAATCCTTGAATAAAAGCCACTTCCATAATGGTATAAATTTTATCCTTTTCTCTCTAAACACTTCCTGGTTTTCATAATCCCAGGTAATTACCAATAACTCATTACAACTTAATTCACTACTCGCTTCGTATAAAGCTCTTAGTTCCCTTTTCTTGATATCTAAATCCTCCATCCTGAAACATACTTGGATTAATCTCTCAATCTCTATTCCATTTTTTAAAACAAAATCCACCTCTTTGCCATTACCTGTTTTGTAATAAAAAACATCTTTATTTGGTTTATACCCGCATCTTAAAATTTCAACAAAAATTAAGTTTTCCATCAGCCTGCCTAAATCTTGTGAAAACTGGAAAGATTTTGCCATAATAAAACCATTATCAACAAGATAAATTTTCTTTGGGGCCTTAATTTGCTCTTTTACCTTAAAAGAAAATCTATTTAAGGTAAAAAACAGACATGATTCTTCAAGATACTTAAGATATTTCTCAACTGTATTTATACTTCTAAACCCCAAGATATTCTTCAATTTTGTAAGACTAAATAAAGAAGCAAAATTAGAAACTAAATATGTGGCTAAATCATAAATCTTCTGTGAAAATCTAATTTTATACCTTTTGACTACATCCCTGAATAAAATCGCATCAAAGAGTGTTTCTAAATATGTCTTAGCATCTAAATTTTTTACTATTACTTCCGGAAAACCGCCCTTTTTAAGATAAATATCTAAGTAATTCAAAATTTTTCCTTTAACCTCAGGTAAAATAAGCTTTTCTTTCTTTATCTCAAAATTGCAAGCCTGCAGGAATTCCCTGAAACTAAAGGGAAAAATTTCTATAGAGATGTATCTCCCTGTTAATGTGGTAGATAGTTATTTACTTAGAAGCCTGGCATTTGAACCAGTTAAGACTAAATTGAAGCCTCTTCTTTGGAGTTTATTGACAAAAAGTTCCCAATTATCTAAATTTTGTATTTCATCGAATAGAATAAACTCTGCTTGCGGGTAGACTTCAAAAATTGCCTGAAGGAGTTCATCATAATCCTTTATCTTCAATATGTTTTCATCATCAAGATTTAAATAGGCAAAGTTTTTGTCTTTCAAAAGCAGAATAGAAAAGACAGACTTACCAGCCCTTCTTGAGCCTGTGATCACTTTGATAAGGTCAGAATCTAAAAATTTTGAAGCATTCAATAGCTCTTCTCGTGGTAGGAAACTTTTTGAAATAAATGTATCCCTTTCAAATTTATGCTGTAGAAGAATGTATTTTATCATAATTTTTTACCTCTACTGAACAAAAAATGTAAATTTTGTTCACTACACTAATTTTAATATATATGATTTCGTTTTTTCAAGCATTTTTGTTGGAATATTTTGATACTACTCTCACTTCGCTCCAAATGAAGTTTGGGAATTAAGGGTTAGACACCGAAAAGCCCTTTCCTTATACAAATTCTTAAGAGGAAGTTTTAAACCCCTACTTTATTCTGAACTCTGTCCATTTTTTTAATGAACCCTTCATTTTAACAAGGACTCTTAATTCCTTTGGAAGATAAATTATATGATGAACGGTGAATGTATTTCCCACTGGATATGTCTCAACTATTCTTTTAGCTACCTCAATGTCTATATTTCCATAATTCTCTTCAAGGAGATGTTTTAGAGCATCAAACCTTAATATACTCCACTCTATATCACCCTTCCATCCGGTTTGCGTTCCCTTCATATTCTCGGACAAATAATGATTGGCTACAAGAAGAACAGAATTTTCAGGTCTTCTTATTGCATATCTCGTTGCTGAAATCTCAACCACGCTTCCAGTATTTTCAAAACCGCTGGAAATTAGAACATTGCAACCCGTTGCATTTTTTGAAGAGGTTATTATTTCTTCCGCTTCTTTAATTGTATTCGCTTTTTCCATTACAAGCCTGAGAACAAGCATTATGTCAATTCCATCCCACGAGCAGTCTGTGCTGGAACTGGCAAGAAGTGATACAGCAATTCCCTTTTCATTCATCCCGCTTATAACTCCAATCATTGATGGATACCCGATGGATATAAAGGCATTCTTGCCCTTGGGACGAGATAAAATAACTGTCGGATATCTCAAGAACATCTCCATTGGCATCCAGTCCATATTCCTTCCGTTTATAAGGATTCCATTTAATGTTGCCCCATCAGATACCACAAACCCTGAACACATTGGAAGTTTATTATTAAAGAGCAAATTTTCCACAAAGTACATCCCGTATGATGAGAGTATGAGGGTTTCATAATTGAGTATTCCCCCTGAACCATCAACCATACCCCTCACTTCATCAAGGAGTTCCTCAGGATAATTATCTTCCAGTTTTTTTATCAATCCGCTTTCTCTCAGAAGTTTCAAAAAATCATCAGGTAAAAATCTTCCGATGAACCTTCCAACATAGGAAACTCCATCCCTGAACTCTGAAGCGTGCTGATATCCAATCTCATAGTGAGAACCTTCAAGTTTTAAGAAATATATTCCATCCCTCTTCTCTAATTTTGAGGGTTCACTCCCGCAGGAGAAGAGAATAAGTATTATTGAAAGCACAACCCTTTTCATTTATCTTACCTCATCAGGACCTATATCCGGTCCATCTCCCCTCGGTCTTATTTCTCCGTCAATATCAACCTGAGGAAGAATCTCTGTTATGCTTCCAGGATACCCTCTATCAATTAGTGGGGAATAGACTGATAGATGAATTCCATCAGAATCAAAAACTGGGTCAAGAGATACATTCCCATCAAAATTCCCTCCATCACCATCAATGGAGTTTAAGGAGGAAATGTCAGTATAATTGGTTCCTGCATCATAATAAAGAATAGGAAGCTCACTCGACATATAAGGAAGGGTTGAATATATATTATTGTTTTTGAAGATGTAATTCGGAGCAATTCCATCAAAATCATAAACTCCATATCTTCCCGATGTGTTTAGAGCCACTGCATCCGCTCCTCCTGGGTCTATTATGTTGTTAATAATTTTTATATCCTGTGAAACACCAGATAAAAGATAGATTGCATAACTAAAACCTGACTTATAAGTAGCACTCATGCTTTCAACCGGATGCCCTCCATGAAAGTGATTTTGATAAACATAACATCCTGAATTCGTAGCAAACCCAACTGTTACAAAATCAGGGGAAGTAGAATTATTAGAATTATATCCCGTTCCTCCATAGATTGAGGAGTTGAAAAGGGAGCAGTTTGTAACCGATTGGAGATATAGTCCAACAATATAGCGCGGAATTGTGGTAGAACTACCAGTTGATACACCAGCATCTATAATAGAGGAATCAATACTTACATTCTGAATGTTACCCAATACCACCCCACCCCTTCCCAGGGCTGATGAGAAATTCGGCAGACCGGCAATTGTTGAACTTTCCCCCCCATAAACCCTTGAATTTATAAGGGAAAATGTTGTAACTGCATAAGCATATATTGCCCTTACCCTTGGTCCCTCCCCGCCGTAGATGTAGGAATTTCTTATTTCAACCCCATATGCGCCATTCATATAGATTGCCTGAACCTCCTGTGAAGGTGCTACAGCGGTTGTTGCGCCTATCAGATACAATCCATCAAGAAGAACCAAATCATTTACAGGGGATGTCAATTTGAAAACATAGGATGGTGAGAAACTTATAGGGCTTGTTATAATTGTATAATAATTTTCAAAATCCCTTCTCAAACATCCATCCTCTTCTCTATAATAACCTCCCTTAATGGAAATTCCACCTTTTGTAAGTTCTATTCCTCCTTCGTATGTTCCCTCAAGGATTTTGACCTCTGTTATTCCTGTGGAATATGATATATCAAGGGCTTTTGCTACTGAACTGACAGGCTCATTAAATCTTCCAGAATTTGAATCATCTCCATTTATGTCCACAAATATACCATTTCCAAGAGAAATAAGAGTTATCATTTCCTCACTTTCACCTCCCCATCCATCGCTTGCACCAACCCTTATTATAACATCCCCCTCTTCATCAGAAAATCTAAAATTAACAATGGATGTTAAAGGGGAAATGAAATCTCCGCTTCCAGATAATATATTCCAGGAAAATTTAATCTCATCTCCATCAGGGTCTCTGCTTCCTGATGCATCAATGGTTATTATATCTCCATATTGAGCACATCTTGACGAGACTGTTAGTGTAATAACAGGAGGATAGTTTGTAATGCGGGTTGGGTAGGTTGGAAGTTCTTTGCATATATCCACATCAGGATATTTCTTGCAGAATTCTTCAGGTGGAAGGTTTATGCAATAGAAATAAAGGTCAGGATAGAGTGAACACGGATTTTCAGGAATTTTACATTCAGGGGCATCTGGATGAACTGAACAATAATCAACTTCCTTTATCTTCTCCCGAACACAGCCAAAAACCAATAATCCTGTGATTATTATTACCTTCTTCATCACTCCTCCTTTAAATTTTTAATTATTTTACCAAAAATAAGTTAAAAAATCAAAGTTTTTTGCTCCATCCCGTCTTTTAAAAATTTGAAAAATAATTGATTTTTTACATAAAAATCTATTATAATTCGTCTATGAAGCCTATAAGGACATGGAGGAGTTCAGACAGACCAAGAGAAAGGCTGATTGAAAAAGGACCCTCTGCCCTTTCTGATAATGAACTCCTCGCAATTATCATAAGGACTGGTGGAAAGGATAAAACCGCTTTAGAAGTTGCATCTGAACTTCTTCAAAAATTTGGCTCCTTCAGAAAACTTGAGGATGTAAGCATAAAAGAACTTTCCGAATTAAAGTATGTGGGTCCTGTCAAGGCAGTTCAGATTAAAGCCTGTTTGGAGATAGCCAAGAGGTATTCCAATGAAAAAATCGGTGAAAATTTCAAAATCGGAACTAAAGAAGATGTCATAAAATACTGTATGGAAAGCATATTCCCGTATGTGAGGGACATAAAAAAGGAGGTCTTTAAAGTAATTCTCCTCAACTCCAAAAACAGAATTATAAAAACTGTTGATGTCTCAATTGGAACCCTTAATTTTTCTCCAGCTCATCCAAGAGAAATTTTGAGGGAAGCAATAAAGGAATCTTCTGCCGGAATAATCATGGTTCACAATCATCCGAGCGGAGACCCAACTCCAAGTATGGAAGATATTAAAATCACTGAAAGAATGGCAAAAGCCTGTGAGATCATTGGAATAGGTCTCATTGACCATGTAATAATTGGCGAAAACTCTGTTTTCAGTTTTCTTGAAAGCGGGCTTATATCGGTTCCAGCTAAAAATCAAAAACCTAATTTGAACATTTGATTTTAAAAAATAATTTTTTATACTTCCTATATGATGTCCACACAAAACCCACATGGCAGGAAATGTCTTCCATCAAGGCAGAACTCTGCACTTTTGGTGATAGATGTTCAGGAAGCACTTGTAAAGGCAATGGAGAAAGAAACAATTGAAAGAGTGATTGAAAAAATCTCCCTTCTTATAAAAATAGCGGAAAAGTTGAAAATTCCAATAATCTGGACCGAACAATATCCTGCTGGTTTGAAACAAACCGTAGAACCTTTGAAAACCCTGCTTAGAGAGGCCGATGCAAAATATGTAGAAAAAATAGAATTTTCATGTATGCTTTCAAATAAATTCAGAGAGATTATTGAGGCTCTACATTCCCATATAAACACCTTTGTGCTGACAGGAATTGAAACTCATGTCTGCATTCTTCAAACTGCAATGGATATAAAAATTAATGATTCATCATCTAATATCTATGTGGTGGCAGATGCTACCTGTTCACGGAGAAAATTTGATTCCGAAACGGCAGAAAAGTTTATGAGGTCCAATGGAATCGGAATCCTGACCTCTGAATCAATCATTTTTTCATGGCTTGAAAAAGCAGGAACTCCTGAGTTCAAAGAGGTTATTTCTTTGATTAAATAAATGATTAAAAAGGAGAAAAAAATGAAAAAAAAGACGAAAGAAAAAGCAAGAAGTGTGAAAAAACTAACGAAAAAAATTGCAGGGAATAAAAAGGTGGAAAAGAAATCCATTCCTCCTAACATTATAATCCTTCATAAGGTTGATAAAGGAAAAGAAATAGACCTCAAAAAGATAGAAGAAAAACTCCTCAATATGAAAGAGGAGATACTGGCAAAGATGAGAAGTAGAAAGGCTGAGTGGAGGGAAGCCGGCAGTATCTCTCCTGAACCCGGGGATGAACTGGATATTGCTTCAACAGCAAGGGAAAGAGAGTTTGATACAATTATTTCGGCGATAGAAAAAGAAAGACTGTCTGACATAGAAGAGGCTCTAAAAAAGTTGAAGGAAGGAACATACGGAATATGCGAAGAATGCAAATCAAAAATTCCACCTGAAAGACTTGAAATAGTTCCATTTGCGAAGCTTTGCAGAGAATGTCAGGAAATGAAGGATAAGGATGGGAAGATAAGAAAGGGTCTGGAAGAAGGTAAAATTCTGAAGTCCGCAGGATTTCTTGATACATCAGATGAAGAATCTTGAAGTTTTCGGTTCATTCGGAAATTTGGAAATTATAAGAAGATGAGTCACCTGCTTTTTATAATCAGAATTATAGTTGAAGGGATATTAATTTTTGTCTCTTTTACTTTCCTCATGGCTTACTATGAAAACAACAACATAGAAGAAAAACCATCTGTTCCAGTTTATCAATGGGTTATAGCCTTTATATATGAGTTTTTTATTTCTATCTTATACATTCCACTTTTTTTATTCGGTCTCTTTGACTACAATTATTTGATGGTAAAAAGCAATAAAGAGGAAAAGGAAATTCCCGTGATACTACTTCATCCTTACATGATGAACAGAGGATGTATGATTTATCTTTTTTTCAAATTAAAAAGGGAGAGATATAAAAATGTTTATGCTTTAACAATAACCCCAAAATTTGCTCCAATTGAATTTCAGGCTTCAAAATTTGCAGAACTGGTAAATGGAATCTTAAAAAAACACAATTCGCAGAAATTTATAGGAATAGGACACAGTCAGGGAGGAATAATTTTGAGATATTATGCACAGAAAATTGGTGGTGTTGATAAAATTGAAAAGCTCATCACCATAGGCTCACCAAATCAAGGGACAAAGATTGGAATTTTCGCAAGGTCCTTCAATGGAAAACAGATGAGATATCAGTCAGACTTTATAAAAAGCCTGAATCAGGAAATACCCGTGGGCCTCAATCTGCTCTGCATTCTCTCCCCCACTGATAACATGATTCTGCCCTGGACGGGAGGGAAAGTTGAAAATAAGGAGTATTACATAACACCACCACTCGGACACGGAAGCCTTATTTTCAGTCCAGATGTAGCAAATAAAATCATCTCCTATCTGGAGGAAAAATAATTGAACCTTGAAGATAAGAAGGTCATATTTCTTACAGGAAAAGGAGGGGTTGGAAAAACTACTATCTCCATAGGAATAGCAAAATTTCTTTCTAAAAAAAATAAAAATGTACTTTTATGTGACCTCGCTCAGGAAGAGATCATCACAAGAATTCTGGGTCATAAAAACATCGGATATAAAATTAAAAAAGTAGAAAACGGTCTTCATCTGCTTCACATTGACCCTGAGAAATCCCTTGAAGAATATGTAAAACTCAAACTGAAATACAGACTTTTATACCTTTCACTTTTCAGTTCCAGAATATACAGACAGTTCGTCCGTTCAACCCCAGGATTAAAAGAGATAACGGTTATAGGAAAAATCTGGTATGAGTATCAAAAAGGAATTTTTGACCATATAGTAGTAGATATGCCTCCTACAGGACATGCTTTACCGATGTTAAACCTTCCTGAAGTCTATATAGCTTCCATTCGTTTTGGTCCCATTCGCAATGAATCAAAAAAACTTTTTGATATGCTCAAAGATGATTCTTTGCTCATTCCAGTTACAATTCCAGAAGAAATGGCAATAAATGAGACAATTGAACTCGTTGAGACTGCAAAAAAACAACTTCCTCTCCCTGTTCCATTTATAATACTCAATAGATTTTTTGATGAACTTTCCGAGAAAGAGCTGGAAAGTTTTTCGTCCGACATCAAAAAGACATTCCTGTATCACTCCCTGAAAGTAAAAAGAGAACGTTCTATAAGACTTTTCAATTCTATAAAAAACGCCCTTTCTATGCGGATAATAAAAATTTCGGATTTTTTCTATAAAAATGGAAACTTATTTGATAGAATAAGAGAAGACCTGGAAAAGGAGGAAATATGAAGATTCTTTTTGGCACGGGTGGAACCCCGGTTTCTTCTCCAAAAAAAGATAGTATTACTGGCATTACTACTGTGAAAAAGCTCGGGCTTGACTGTATGGAACTTGAGTTCGTGCAGGGTGTAAAAATGAAGGAAGACATGGCTGAAAGGGTAAAAGAACATTCAAGGGAACTGGGAATTTTACTCACAGCCCACGCTCCATACTTCATAAACCTTAATTCAAAAGATGAGGAAAAACTTAGAGCAAGTATAAAAA
>JBBIVP010000076.1:0-9432 GCA_037439705.1 bacterium | reverse complement strand
TTGTCTTATGTCAAAGAAATCAAAAATTCCTTCAAAAAAATCTACAAGAGAGCCCCGCTTTTTCAGAACACTCTTTGTAGACGCAGGCAGAACTTTCCCACTTTACTCATCTTATTCATAAAACTGAAACAAAATTATTGAAAAGTGCCATAAAGTGCCAGCATGGACGATAAACTATTTGCTAAAAATATTCCATAAAACAACCTGTCTGCCACAAAAGTTTAAGAAACTATTTTATCAAGCATAAAAAATGTAAGAATATTTATGAAATTCTCGTTTTTTAAGGGGTCTTCAGAAAAATAAAAAAGGTGCGTTGAACAGGAACAATCTCCTGCTCCAAATCCATCAATTTTATCATCTGCAATAGATGACAACTTTTGAGCTATCTCGCATTCCAAATCCTTTGATGTCCTGATGGGAATTGCTCTGACTTTTTTTGCTGTTTCTAAAAGATAATCTATGTGCCATCTCAACCTCTTCCTCTTTCTCAAATGCCTTCTTATCCGTGCCTCAAGGTTTTTTCGTGCTGAACCCACATAGATGTAAGATCCCTTTTTGAAAGATATTTTTCCGAGCCCCCCGATTTTGAGCTTTTTAGATGGAACCTCAACGTTCAAAAAATACGCTCCCCTGTCCTGCGCTTCCCTTTCAATAATCTCGTAAGGGATTTCCAGTTCCCTTACTACCTCAGGCTCTTTAAAATCATTCGTAAATCTTACCGAAATTGCCCACAGATTTATTTTGTTTCTGAGCTGAAGGAATGTTTTAGCAAACTCAAAGTCAATGTGATATGCGGGGAGAAAATATTTTAACTCAGGATTCATAACAACAAAGAGACAACCACCCTTGACCCCATGTTCTGTCGCTTGAGATAGTTCATATAAATGTCTTCTTCCTCTCTCGCTAACTGCATCCGGAAACATGGCCACATCTTTTCCAAAAAGGGTGCAGGTTTTTACTTCAAGGAAAAGTTTTTCCTTTTCTTCTTTCTCCAGCAGAAAGTCAAATTTTGATCTGTTAAAGGGAACCTCATGTTGTATGACTCTGTAATCCTTTAAAAATGGAATTTTTTTATCTTCAATAAGTTTACGAACAATTTTATTTGTCAGATGGGTATGGAGGAGGACAGGGTATCCATCTTTTATACAGCCGATAACTACATATTTAAATTTTCCGCCACCTGTTTTGCTCAAAATTAGTTCTCTTCCCTTTATCAGAAGTTCCAGCAGACGCCCCGGGTTTGGAAGATAGGCAAAATGAGCCTTTCCATTTACTTTAACCTTTACAAGAAAGCGATTAATTCTTTCAAGGAATGTCCCTTTTGTTTCTTTATCAATTTTCATTCAAAAACTTGCATTTCATAATTTTATCTGATATAATAAATAAAATAACCCGCCTCTCCGTGTGAGGGTTGTCTCTCCGGTCATCTCTCCGCCTCTACCTGCCGGGACAAACCCTTAAGCACGAGAGAGGCAGGCTCATCTATAAAATTTACAATTTTTATGCCAAAGATAAATACAAAAAAACCACCGCTGGATTACTAATAGTTATACCATTTTTCATAAATTGTCCAATTTTTGACACGGGCTTCTATATGATATTAAAAATTTTAAGAAAGATACCGAGCATTGCTCCAGCAATAATTGCGAGAATTATCCAGTTAATAGCGGTTTTGAGTCTCATTCTAAAAGCTGATGCCTCATAAAATTTCATATATTCTTCGGGATTTCTCATAAACTCTCCAATAACTCTTGTAGGATTTGAAATCCCGTATTTCAAAAGAAATTGCTCAATGTCATGAATGAGTTCCTTTACATTTTCATACCTCTGAGACGGTCTTCTTTTCAAACATTTTCCAATAATTTTTACCAGCGGTCGGGGAATTTTTTTTCTGTAAAATCTGGGAGAAACATAATTTGCTTTGAGAATTTTTTCAATAAGTTTTCCTTCTGTTTCCGCATCAAAAGCCTTCTTTCCGCAGACCATTTCATAAAGAATGGCACCAAAGGAAAATATGTCCGAACGAGCATCTACCTTTTCTCCCCTCACCTGTTCAGGAGACATATAAGAAGGAGTTCCCATCATCACCCCTGTTCTCGTGAGACCCTTCAAAACATCTGGATGGTGAGCAATTCCAAAATCCATTACTTTCGCCGTTCCGTTTGGGGTAACCATTATGTTTCCTGGCTTTAAGTCTCTGTGGACTATCCCCACCTCATGGATGTGCTCCAAAGCGTTTGCTATCTTTAAAGCTATGCTACCAGCAAGTTCGTAAGAAAGGGGACCAAACTTTTTTATGATTTCACCGAGCGTTTTACCATTTATGAACTCCATAATTATGTAGCTGGCATCGTCCTCATCTATGAGGTCAATTATGTCAACAATGCTTTCATGGGAAAGCTTTGCAAGGGCAAGTGCCTCTGAGAAAAACCTCTGATATATTTCCGGGTTTCTCATGTCCTTCTGAAGAACCTTTATTGCCACTTTTCTTTTTAAAGATGGTTGATAACCCTCATATACAACTGACATTCCTCCCTTCCCGATTTCTCTTACTATCCTGTAATCCCTTTCAATTTTCTTGAAACCTTCTCCGTTCAAATTTCAAGCACCTTCCCGATCGCCACCGTTATATTATCGTGTCCTCCCCTTGAATTTGCAAAATCAATAAGCTTTTTTGGAAGTTCTTCAAATTTTACTGATTCAATTATGCTCGCAATCTCCTCATCGCTTCCTACCCCTGTTAATCCATCGGTACACAAAAGAAATATATCACCAACCTTTATGTCATACCTGTATACATCAACCTCCACATCCTTTTTGTAGCCTATGGACCTGGTTATCACATTTTTCATGTATCTCCTTGTTCCATCATCAGAAAGCAGACCAGCTTTTATTTGCTCCTCAACCCATGAATGGTCACTTGTTAAGAGGGTAAAGGTTTTTTCCGAATAAAGATATGCCCTGCTATCTCCAACATGCCCGAGCCATATACTTCCATTTTTTATCAAAGCCATAGTCAATGTTGTTCCCATACCTTTCAAAGAAGGGTCTGAATTTCCCCTCTCCCATACTTTTCTGTTAGCAGAATAAAAGGCTTCCTTTATAAATTTTACCGGAGGATGAGGAATCTCTTGTGCACTTGAAAAAAAATTTACAACCTCTTCCACAGCCATTCTGCTCGCCTCCTGACCTCCGAGATGCCCTCCCATACCATCAGCAACAATGAAAAGCCCGAGGGATTCGTCAAAAAAGTAATAATCCTCATTCAGTGCCCTTTTTTTTCCTCTATCTGTTGCTCCTACTCCTTTTACCTTCATGGTGGAATTTTATTATATATCTCTAAGAGATCAATTGCAATGAAAATTTGCACTTGTTTTGAAAAATTATTAAAAATGAAAAATGAAAATCGGAGTGTTTGGAAGCTCATGCGTGCATCCCGATAGCGAGGCATGGCGTTCTGCGTATAGATTTGGAAGATTACTGGCGGAGAGAAATCATAAAATAGTCTGCGGCGGATACAGCGGAATTATGGAGGCTGTTGCGAAAGGAGCATACGAAAAAGGAGGAAAAATACTGGGGGTATGCACAGAGGAACTGAAAAGAACTCCGAATCCATATCTCTCAGATATTATATGGGTAAAAACCTATCCGCAGAGATTGGCAAGACTGATTGAAGAATCCGATATATGGGTATTTTTTGACGGAAGTATAGGAACATTTACAGAACTTTTCTTAGTATTAACCCTCAAAACAAGGAGAATTGGCACACCAAAACCCTGTATAGTGATTGGAAAGGAGATGGAAGAAAAGGTGAGGAGGAGCCTTGAGATAATAAAAGAGAATTCTTCAGAAATTTTATTTTTTTCATATCCTGAGGAGGCAGTAGATTTTATAGAAAGAAGCGTTTATGAAAGAAATTTTTCTCGGGATTGACCTTTCATCTCCTGAAGGAAAATCAGGAGTGTGTGCTTTTGACGGAAGAAGTGTCGTTTTTGCTGATTACATCCCTTTTTCAGACCTGGTTGATTTTTTAAAAGACTTGAAAAGAAAAAGGAAAATAGCGGTTGCAATAGATGGACCACAGGGTTTATCAGGGGAAAAAGGAAAAATCAGGTTTGCGGACTCAATCCTTAACACGCCTGTAAAATGTGGATACGAAATTCCGCCTCCTTCAAATCCCTACTCAGAATTTGTAAGGGGGTCTCTCCAATTTTTTTATTCCCTTTACAAAAATGGATTCTTAATTTTTAATAGTTCAAACTTAAAAAATTTTGAGATTATGGAGACATATCCTCATGGAATATGGAGCATAATTTTAAGAACGCCTTTAGAGAAAAAAAGTACAAAAAAAGGAAAAATTGAGAGATTAAAAATCCTGAAGGAGTTTGGAATAGAACTCAAAAAACTTGTAACACATGACATAATAGATGCGGGAGCCTGCGCTCTTACAGCCTGTTTAGCAAAAAGGAAAAGTTTTATTTCTCTTGGAATGAACTTCTTTGAAGATAATGGAGTGCTCAGGGAGGGATGGGTTATACTTCCTTTTTTATGAATTCCTCAATCGGAGGGAGGTCGCTCAAATCCTTGAGACCAAAAACTTCAAGAAATTTCTTCGTGGTTGAATAGGTAAAAGGTCTTCCCGGGACATCATTTTTTCTTCCTGAGATTTTTATTAATTTTTTCAAAAGAAGTGTCCTTAAAGCACCCGATGAATCAATTCCTCCCCTCATTGCTTCTATCTCAGCCCTGGTTACGGGTTGTCTGTAGGCAATAATTGATAGAACCTCCATTGCAGACCTTGAAAACCTCTGGGGTTGAAACTTCTCAAGTTTTCTTATCCACTCTCTAAGCTCTTTTTTTGTTCTGAACTGGTATCCGCCAGCCACCTCAACAAGTTCAAATCCATGAGTGGATGAGGAATATTCTAACTGGAGTTCCTGCAAAATTCCTTTTATTGTTGAAAGGTCAACAGAATCTCCGATGGCCTTCTGGATTGTCTTCTCATTAACGGGTTCATCTGAAACAAATATAATCCCCTCAATTATCTTCCTGAGCTCTTCTCTCTCCATATTCCTCTATTCCCTTGAGAAGGTTTTCTTCAAATTTCTTTTCTGTCCTGTAAACCATTATTTTTC
This sequence comes from bacterium, assembly GCA_037439705.1. Lineage (GTDB taxonomy): Bacteria > JBBIVP01 > JBBIVP01 > JBBIVP01 > JBBIVP01 > JBBIVP01. Next base: position 4,297 of record JBBIVP010000076.1, on the reverse strand, counting down.
CAAATGGTTTCATCTGAACCACTTTTACTATTCCAAGTCTCATCAATTCAAGTATTGCGAGGATAAAAGCTACAAGGTGCATGAGATTGGAAATTTCAGAAACGAGTTCATCAAAAAGGAAGGTTTTATTTTCTGATGTTTTTTCTATTATAAATTTTACCTTTTCCACCACCGAAACCTTCTCAATCTCAATCTCCTGAAAAGAGGGCTTCTTCATCCTTTTGAGGATGTCCTTCATAAGAAGCATTAAATCGGAAGGGGAAAGTTCAGTCCAGACCTCTTCGTCTTCAATCTGCTTTTTAGCGTGAGATTTTAAGAACACATCCTTGTTGAGAATTTCTCTGGAAAGGAGAAAATCTACCGCTTCTTTAAATGCCTGATAGGAGATGAGCGCAGAAACCAGCTCCTCACGGGGGTCCTCTTCAGCCTCCTCATCTCCTCTAAGAAGCATCATTACCTTTATCTGAAGAAGTTTGGCAGCCATTACAATAAATTCCGTAGCAATCTCCATATTTAGTTTTTCCATGTTAGAAAGATACTCTAAGTACTCCTGTGTGATCTGTGAGATTGGTATATCAAAAATGTCAAATTCGTTCTTCTTTATAAGGTAGAGGAGAAGATCAAGGGGTCCTTCAAAAAGAGGAAGATTAACTCTCATATCTTCAAACCCATGGCGGTTCTTACCTCTTCCATTGTCCCTTCAGCCACTTCTTTAGCCCTTTTTGAACCCATTCTTAAAATTTCGATCACATCGCTTTTTGAAACAGTTTCCCTTTTTTTCCTTATAGGCTCAAGCGAAGAAACGATACTCTCTGCAATTTCCTTTTTGTGTTCCACACATCCTATTTCTGCTTTTCTACATGCAGATGCTATTTCATTTCTCCTTTCTTCTGCGGTGTAAATTTTATCCAGTTGAAAAAGGGCACACTCTTCGGGTTCTCCGGGGTCTTTTTTTGTCTTTCTCCTCGGGTCTGTAAACATTTCAGAAATTTTTTCTCTTATCTCCTCTGGAGAATCGGAGAGATAAATGGCATTGTTAAAGCTTTTTGACATCTTTCTTCCATCAATCCCTGGTATTTTTGGATACGGTGTGAGAAGCGCCTGAGGCTCAGGAAAAATTGGTTTGTAGAAATTATTGAACCTCCTTGCTATCTCCCTTGAAATCTCCACATGTGCCACCTGATCTTCGCCAACAGGGACATAATCAGCTTTATATATGAGTATGTCTGCGGCTTGAAGGACAGGATATCCCAGAAATCCGTATGTATGGAGGTCTCTCGTTTTCTGCTCGCGCAGCAGTTCTTTATATGAAGGATTCCTCTCAAGCCATGGAAGGGGAACAATCATTGATAAAAGAAGATGAAGTTCTGCATGTTCCATAACCAGTGATTGGAGGAAAATGGTACACTTTTCCGGATCAAGCCCAACAGCAATCCAGTCTCTAACCATCTCAATTGTATTGTTTGATATTTCAGAGGTGTTTTCGTATTCAGTTGTAAGGGCGTGCCAATCAGCAGAAAAGTAAAAGCAATCATATTCTTCCTGAAGTCTCCTCCAGTTAATCAGGGCTCCATGAAAATGCCCGATGTGGAGCTTCCCAGAAGGTCTCATTCCGCTCAATACCCTTCCTTTTTTCATCTTTATGAAGCATAAAGCTTTTCTATGATATCCGCATATTTCTGATAAACCACCTTTCTTTTTACCTTCAATGTGGGTGTAAGTTCTCCTGATTCAATGGTGAAATCATGAGGAAGGATAGCAAACTTTTTTATTGTTTCAAAAGAAGCAAGTTTTGAGTTCACCTCATCGATCCATTTTTTCAACCTGTTGTATACTTCTTTGTGAGATACAAGTTCCTCGTAGGAGGAATATGTGATTCCCCTTTCTTTGGCTAATTTCTCAGCCTCTTCCTTGTTCACTGTTACAAGTGCGACGAGATATGGCTTTTTATCACCAAGAACAACAATCTGGCTTATAAATGGGTCTGCCTTTACCATATTCTCTATGTTTTGTGGGGCAACATTTTTTCCACCAGCGGTAACAATCAGGTCTTTTTTCCTGTCAGTGATGAAAAGGAATCCATCTTCGTCTATATATCCTATATCTCCTGTTTTGAACCATCCATCTTCTGTGAAAACCTCTTTTGTCTGATCGGGTTTTTTGAAATATCCGAGATATGCCACATTATCTCCCTTGCCAAGAATCTCTCCATCTTCTGCTATCTTTATCTGACATCCTGGGATCGGAAGTCCTACGCTTCCAAACTTGAAATTATCGGGTCTGTTTATTGTAAGAGCAGGGCAGGTTTCAGTAAGTCCGTAACCCTCAAGAATTAAAAGTCCGCAGGAATGGAAGAACTCCGCTATCTCTTTTGCTAATGGTGCACCACCTGATATAGCATATTTAAGTCTTCCACCAAGTCTTTCCATAACCTTGTTGAAAACAAGTTTCTTAGCCAATGCGAATTTGAGATTTAATCCTAAAGGAACTGGCTTTTTCTTCTGTATACATTCACTCCTATTCCTTCCTACCTTCAATGCCCAGTTAAACAATTTCTCCTTGAGCGGACTTTCCTTCGCCTTTGAAAGGATTGTAGCATATACCTTTTCATATATTCTTGGCACGCTGTAAATAACTGTTGGCTTCACCTCTACAAGATTTTCCGGAAGTTTCTGGATGCTTTCAGCGAAGGCAACAACATTCCCAAGATAGATTTCTGTGAACTCACCCCCCCTTCCAAAGGAGTGGGAAAGGGGAAGGAATGCGAGGTCAATTTCCTTCTCTTTTCCTATTATGGCAAGAGATACAATTCCCTCAACCATTGCAAGATGATTCTTATGGGTTTGAACAACGCCTTTCGGAGGTCCTGTAGTTCCTGATGTATAGACTATTGTAGCAATCTCATCCGGTTTTATATCCTGAATGGTTCTCTCAATATATCCTTTATCGTCATAATTCTTTCCAAGGGAAATCAAAGCTTCAAGAGACATTACAAACTCATCCTCTCCCTTAAAGCCCTCTATCACAATTATCTTTTTCACATTTGGAATGTCATTCCTTATTTTATACATCTTTTCAAGCTGTGTGAGGTCCTCCACTATCACTGCTTTTGCCTCAGAATCGTTTATTATGTACATAGCCTGTTCTGGGGTGTTTGATGGGTATATGGGAACACTTACCCCTCCTATGGAGAGTATTCCGAAATCGGAATAAACCCATTCAGCCCTTGTCTGCGACATTATACAGACTTTATCTCCCTTTTTAATTCCAAGTGAAAGGAGACCCTTTGATATATTTCTCGTGATTTCACCAATTTCCTCCCATTTCCTTTCCCTCCACTTCCCCTCTATTTTGACAAGATGCCCAACAGTTCCTTTGGATGTATTCACTCTATCCCAGAACATCTCAGCAAGATTTCTATACTTCATCTCGCTCCTCCTTTTTTTGAGATTTTAAAAAAAATAAAACAAAAAGGCAAATGGAACTGGTTGAATTGTTTTTTGTCTTCTTTTTATGGTATAATAAATTATGCTTTTTGATTTCCACACCCACACCATTTTCAGCGATGGAGAGCTTTTACCTTCTGAGTTATTGAGGAGGTATGAAGAAAAAAACTATAAGGCTGTTGCTATTACCGACCATGCTGACACTTCAAACTTTGAATTCGTCATTTCCTCAATACTAAGGGTGTGTGAGGACATAACAAGGGAAACAGAAATAATTGCGATTCCAGGAATAGAATTTACCCATGTTCCACCGAGGATGATAGAGGGGCTTGTTAAAAGGGCAAGGGAATTGGGAGCAAAGCTCATTGTCCTTCACGGAGAAACTCCAGTTGAACCTGTGCCTGAAAAAACCAATTTTTACGGGGTGAGGGCAGGTATAGATATACTCGCCCATCCGGGTTTCCTCAATGAAGAAACAGTAAAAACAGCTGTGGAAATGGGGGTTTTTCTTGAAATCTCCTCAAGGAGGGGACATTCTATGGCAAACGGGCATGTATTAAAACTGGCAAGAAATTACGGATTACCTGTAGTTATAAATTCAGACGCCCACTCTCCATCGGATATAATGGATGAGGAAAAATGGAAAAAATTTGTTAAGGGACTGGGAATTTCTGAAGAAGAGTTGGAGATTATTCAGAGCAACCAAGTTTCACTTTTAAAAAGAATGGGGTGAGAAGGTGAAGGTTAAGTGCCCAGCCTGCGGAGCATTGTATATTTACAGCGACAAATTTATTGAGGACCACGGTGGAAAAATTCAATGTCTCAAATGCAAAGCTACCTTCACAATAACT
>JBBIVP010000075.1:0-9452 GCA_037439705.1 bacterium | reverse complement strand
ATATCATTTGAGAGGAAAATTGCTTCCGGAGGCAAATCCTTTATGCTGTTGGTGTCAACCACTACTCCTGCTGGAGCATAAAAAAACGGAGGTTCCATGGAGAAAGGAGTTGAAAGGTAAGCCTGAGCACTCAATGACCATACAGGAGGAGAGAAATGCGCAGTTATAAGCCCACTCCTCAAACCCATAACAACTTCAGGCACAGAAAGAGGAACTGGATTAATTCCAATGGATTTCAGGGTTTCCTGTTCTATTTTCCCGAACCATGTAAGAACCTTTGCCTTTCTCATAAGTTCCAGTGAGTTAATCATTTCTTTTGAAAAAAGGTACATAAATCCCGTGTGAATCAACGAAAAAATCATGAGATTCTTCTTCTTCAGTAAAGCCTCAATATCAGGTTTCAATTTATCAAGGACATAATTTACCTCATCATAGTCTGAAAAGATAAAAGGAAGTGAAAATACCGAAAGTTCGGGATCAAGAATGTAAAGTCCTGTTGCGGTACATCCGCATCCCTGAAGCTGTCCCAGTCTCATTTTTCTTACAACATCAGGGTCATCTCCCATCACACCACTGGAATACAACACCAATTTTACTTTTCCATCAGAAACCTCAAGAATTTTAGGGATTATGTAATTTCTTGGTATGTTTGTCCAGGGAGTCATTTCAGGAGCGAGGGTCCCTATTTTTAAATTATAAGTTTTTTCAAAATTGAATTTTTTCCCGGTTAAAAATGTCTCAATTTCTCTGTGCATTTTATCAAAATCTACTGCCAGCATAACCTCTGGCTTTAAAAAAAAGCAAAAAAGAACCAGAAAAATTTTGCAGGTGCCCCATTTTCTCATCGCGCTTTTCATCTTTCTCCTCCTTTTATTCCAATTTTCATTTTTAAAGTCTTTAAAATCATTTGGTTCCAATGGAATTAAGGTAGAGGGTCGCTCTGATACTATCAAAGGGTTGAAGGGAAAGGGCGACTGCGTCTCTGAACCTCTTCTCAACCTCGTAATCCCTCATATATCCATATCCGCCAAAAACCTGGATTGCATCAAGACATGCATTAACTGCCACCTCCGATGCGAAAATTTTGGTTCTTACAGCATCAACCCATAAAACTTCATCTTCTCTAAAATTTTCGGCAGTCTTCAAAATTAAATCCCTGCACTTCCCGAGTAAAATCCTGTTATGGGATAGCATTAGTTTTATGGCATCGTATTCAATTATTAAGCTTCCTCCCTGATACCTTTCCTTTGCATAGGAAGAGGCTTTTTCAATGGCGGAAATTGCTGTGGAACAGGCACAGGCTGATGAAAACAAACTGATAAGAGAAATGGAATAATGAAAAAGTTTGTCTGCAGGGGTTAATTTTAAAGGCTGAACAGAATTTTTTATAACTATGTCAGAACACGGGCATGCCCTTATGCCGATCAAACCAGATGGTTCATTCACATTGACATCCTCTCTTCTTATCCAGGCAATTGTTTTTTCTCCATCCAGTTCGCAGAAAACAGCAAAAATATCTGCCAGATGAAAAAGAAACACAGATTTTTTTATCCCCCTCAATTTTCCATCCTCCATTTTCACAAAAAACCTTCCGCCATTTTCTAAATCTAAATCCTCATCTTCAAAGATAGCAATTGATGTAATTCCATCAGTTTCAATTCCAGATTTTATTTTCAAAATCTCTCCAGCAATCATATAACCTAAAAAAGCCCCTAAACCTGCACAGAATTCCGATACTTTCATTAGAACTTCAACAACCGAAAGTATGTCCATACCTTTTACGAGTTCATGAATTCCCATTTCAAAGAATTTTTTGCTTGGCTCAAAAGGAGGAGGTAATAGAGGAAACTTATCAAAGGTGGAAATATGAGGAAGAAAAACCTTTCTCATAAATTTTTCTGCTGTCTCAATGATTATCTTTCTCTCTTGTCCGTTCATCAGTGTCCTGAAATTAGGGTTTTGAAAACAGTCAGTCTATTGAGTTGATTCGTGCCCTCATAAATCTGGGTAAGTTTTGCGTCCCTCATAAATTTCTCCACCAAATTCCTTTCTTCAGCACCTTCATTCCCGAGAATCTTCATTGCCATTAAACACACCTTAACCGCTATATCGCTTGAGGAAAACTTTGCGAAAGAGGATAGTCCGAAGGATGTGTACAGCATTTTCTGGTCTATTCTGCTTTTTATGAATTCATACCATCTCTTTTTAAAGAAATCCCTTTTAGTGAAATTGAGAAATCCTTTACTTTCAAAAATCCTTTTCAGCAATCCAATTTGAGGAAATCCCTTCATTATTCCGTTGAGAATAAACCTGTCAAAAAAGATGGAAGCCTGAATATAAGCATTTCTTGCCTTTCTCACCATTGCATCCATTTCTGCAAGTGTTAACTGAACCCACTGTTTATCAATTAACCTTCCGTTTCTCGTCTTCTTGTTTCTTGCATAATCAAGGGCTCTTTCATAAGCCCCTCTTGCAATCCCTGTGGCTATCGCACCAACAGGCCCCCTTGATGCGGAAAGAACAAGTTCAACTGCAAGCATACCGTCTCCTTCCATTCCGACCCTGTTTTCCTCGGGGATAAAACAATCCTCAAAAACCAGTTCTGCAGCATGACACGCCCTCTGTCCCATTTTGAGTTCTATTCTTCCAATGGAAAATCCCGGTGTTCCCTTTGGGACAACAAAACCGCTAAATGTTTCAAGTGGTCTTTTTCTGTCAAGGGCACACACTACAAGGTTATAATCCGCAATGCTTCCATTGCTTATAAATACCTTTCTTCCATTAAGAAGATAGCCATTATCCAGTTTTTTTGCTGAGAGGACAAGTTTTGCTTTTGGCAGAAGGTCTCTATCTTCTACATCCGTCCCAGCAGTTGGTTCTGTTATGGCTGCTGAAAATATAATGGGTTTTTTCTCCATTTCCCCTTTCACTATCTCCGTAACGAATTTACCGTATGCGTAAAGGTCAGCGGATACAAGGACTCCAGCGAGTCCTAAATAATGGGCACCAAAAATGTTTGCAATCCCCCCACATCCTGAACAGAGTTCTTCCATGAGCAATGAAACATGCAATGCACCTCCGCCCAATCCACCTATGAATTTAGGAACCGGAAGGCTAAAAAATCTGAATTCACATCCCCTTTTTATTATTTCTTCCGGATGATAGTGAGGGTCAAGAAGAAGTTTTCTATCAAGTTCGTGAGCATGTGGAACAATAAACCTTTCTTTAAATTTCCTTCCGGATTCAATAACATATCTTGCCAGTTTGTCCCTTTTAAGTTCGGGATGCTCTTCCAGAATATCCTTCATATATCAATAAGATTTCTTGGTCCAAATAGAATTGCTTCGTTCAATGGAATGTATTGATAGAAAACCGGATATTTCCCAAGCTCTATATCTTTAAGTTCTTTACAGATGGGGTGGTCCTCACCTATTTGTAATTCTGCAGAAGAGGGATTCACGCTCTGTGCAAACTCAATTGGATTTACTAAAACATTCGCAACAAGAGGAATTCCGTCCTTTATAGAATAGGTTGTGTATTTCATCTCCTTTTCCTTTGATGTTTTGAGCTTTTTTCCTCTCAATGTAAGAATATGTTCCTCACCCTCCTGTAGTTTGCATTCTATAAAGTCTCCAGATTCTTTAAAATCTATATTTGCTATAAATTTTGGATATCCGTACAATTCAACCCCTCCAAACCTTGCAATTTCAGTGGTTACAGGAAGATGCCATATATAAACGGTGAACCTCCTTTTCAACATCTGTCCCAGAACTCCTATTCCAACCCATGATTTCTTACCGAAGCTTATCGGAACAGAAATGGAAAATTCGTTATAAGGATTTATATCGGTCTTCCTGTACTCAAAGGCTGTAAAACCAACAAGACATCTACCAGGAAACAATTCAACTGGATTCATATCCGGATGAGGAAGGTATTTCCTTACCTTTGATGTTGAAGCAGTATAAATTGCGGTAACGGAGGTATTATCATAATAGAAAACAGGCAGCTTAAAATTACCCTCAAGTCCTTCCTTTTTAAATTCCCACTGAACAATTCCTTTGAAAAAATCTCCCTTCATTTGACACCTCCTTTTTATATTGTTTCATTTTATAAAATTCTTGAAAAAAATCAAAAAAAAACATATAACTCTTTACGGAGATGAAAAAATGGGAAATGTAACAATAGTAGGCGCACAGTGGGGTGATGAGGGAAAGGGGAAAATAGTGGATTACCTTGCCAGGGAGGCGGATGTAATCGTCCGGTTCAATGGAGGAAATAATGCGGGTCATACAGTAGTAATTGGTGAGGAGAAATTTATATTCCACCTCATTCCATCGGGCATAACCCATCCTCAGGTAAAATGCGTAATAGGAAATGGTGTTGTGATAGACTCTCTTGTTCTGATAAAAGAGTTAGAAAATTTAAAGGCGAAAGGAGTTGATGTAAAGGAAAGGCTATTTATAAGCAATAGAGCACACCTCATTATGCCCTATCACAAGACCATTGACATCCTCAGAGAAGAAAGAAAGGGGGCTAAAAAAATAGGAACAACGGGAAGGGGAATAGGACCAGCATACGAGGATAAAATTGGCAGAAGGGGAATAAGGGTTTATGAACTCCTGAAATCTGAATTGTTTAAAGAACATTTAAAAGAAGTGCTTGAGGAAAAAAATGCATACATCACGAAAGTTCTTGGAGGTGAAGAGCTTGATTTTCAGAAAATTTATGATGAGTATATGAAAGTTGGAGAGATTATTGCGCCCTTTATAAAAGACGCATCAAGCTATTTAAAAAAATGGATAAATGAAAGGAAAAAAATAATTTTTGAAGGAGCACAGGGCTTTATGCTTGATATAGACCATGGAACATATCCCTATGTAACATCTTCAAATACCATACCTGCTGAAGTAGCGATAGGGGCAGGAGTTCCTCCTGATAGTATAGGAACCATCCTCGGGGTTTCAAAAGCATATACTACGAGGGTAGGAGGAGGACCATTCCCTACCGAACTTTTTGATGCGACCGGACAGCTCTTGAGAGACAGAGGAAACGAATATGGTTCTACTACCGGAAGACCAAGAAGATGTGGATGGTTTGACATTCCTGCTTTGAAAAAGGCAGTAGATATCGCAGGATTAAACGGGATTATAATTACAAAACTGGATGTCCTTTCAGAACTTGATAAAATTGCTATCTGTACAGGTTACACATTAAACGGAAAAAAAATTGAGGAATACCCTCCGGATGTGAATGAACTTTCAATGGTTCAACCCGAATACGAAATCCTGCCCGGCTGGAAATGTTCACTTTCAGGAATTTCTTCTTACGAATCCCTTCCAAAAGAAGCACAAAATTACCTCAGAAGGATAGAGGAGCTTACAAATGTGGAAATATACGGAGTTTCAGTGGGAGCGGAAAGATCTGCTTTCATACTGAGGAAAAATCCTTTTATATCATAGTAATCAATTTTGTGATACCAATTAAAAAATGGAAAAAGAAGTTGAAGAAAAAATTATCAACATATTGGTGGAAGCGGTAAAAAAGCTGAAACTTTCCGCATATATAGTTGGTGGATATCCAAGAGCAAAAATTATTCAGGGAAAGATCAGGGACATTGATGTGCTCATCATGGAAAACGAAAAGATTGAAAAATTAATAGAAATTTTGGAGAGGGATTACAGATTCCCCCACCATATCCGATACCAGACCGGTAAGGGATTTGAAAAAATTCTATTCAGAATGGGTGTGGAGATTGAGATCATTCCTTCCAAGTTCAAAACCTTAAAAACAGACCTTTTACATAGGGATTTCACAATTAATACGCTTGTGATTCCACTTAAAGAAAAGGCTGACAAAATGCTTGACCCGCTTGGCACCGGTAAAACCGACCTTTCTCTGAGGGTTATAAGAACACCCATGTCTCCTGAAAAAACCCTGAAAGAGGACCCTATAAGAATTATAAGGGCTGTGCGCTTCGCCTGTGAGACATCATCTTCAATAGATGAAAACCTGTGGAACAATATGAAAGAACTTTCATATCTCCTTCAAGAAGAACCAGCAGAAAGGATTGGAGAAGAAATGATGAAAATTTTTGAACTTCCTGACCCATCCGCTTCACTTCTCATGTTAAGGGATGGCGAGATTATTGAAAAAATTATTCCAGAAATTGTTCCTGCTCTTTATAAAGAGCAAAAAACTCCCTATCACATTGAAGACATTTTTTCACACAGCATAAGAACTGTAAAACTTCTGAAGGGAAAATCCCTTCCGCTCAAAATTGCTGGATTCTTCCACGATTTCGGAAAGGCTTTTACTGAACGATATGAAAAAGGAAAATGGGTCTATTACGGGCACCAAAAGATTTCGGCGGAAATATGTGAAAAGGTTCTCACAAGGTGGGGATTTCCAAAGGAAATAAGGGATAAAGCAGTATTTATCATTCAACAGCATATGATAATATATACTGCCTCGTGGACGAATTCAGCAATAAGAAGATTAATATATAAACTCGGAGACCATATCTGGGAAACACTTGATCACCTGATAGCGGATATAAAATCAACAAGGGGCTCCTTAGATTACGAGAACAGGTTAAGGCTGGCAGAGGAACTTTTAAGAAGGGTAAAGGAAGAAGTAATAAAGATGAAGACCACAAAAATAAAGCCACTTCTTGATGGGTTTGAGATTCAGAAGATTCTTAAAATTCCTCCATCTCCACTTGTTGGAAAGGCGAAAGATTTCATTATAAACAACATGATAGCAAATAGAATAAAAACAAAAGAGGAAGCCATTTCTCTACTTCTGAATGAATTTTCTCCGAAATACATCAGGAATGAGGGATAAAAGAATCCTTTTTTACAATCACACATCCCTTGTAAGTGGAGCAGAGATTTCCCTTTTAGAAATGCTTTCGGAGATAAAAGATAACGAGTTTATACTTGCATGTCCACCGGGAAAAATTGTTGAATTTGCAGAAAAGAGAAAAATAAAATGGATTTCCGCTCCCGCTTTAGATATTGGTTTGAAGAAAAATCCTTTTTATATACTTGTTTTCCTTGCACACCTTCTCAGAGCATCCCTGTGGCTCCTGATTTTTTCAAGAAGATGGAAGGCAGATTTAATATATGCAAATACTATAAGAGGAGGACTGGCAACTATCCTTTCATTTCTTTGTGGTATCCGAACCGTTGTTCACATAAGGGATATACTCCCTCACAACTCTTTAATTTCAAAAATAATTACCTACTTCCTCACGAATTTTTCAGGTCACCTCATTTTCAATTCAGAATTTACAAGAGAAAAATTCGGAATAAGAGACGAAAAGAAAACAAGCATAATCTATAGCCCTGTAGGATACAGGTTTTTCAGGTTCATTGATTCAAAATTTGCGAAGAAAGCTCTCGGGATTGAAAACAGATACCCCATTATAAGCGTGATAGGGCAGATTGCTCCATGGAAAAGGCTCGAAATGACGATTAATGCAGTAAAATCCATAAGGAATAAATACCCTGATGTGCTTCTTTTAATAGTTGGTGAGGTCGTATTCAGGGGAAAGAAAAGGAGGCTTCCAAATGAACTTTATTATGAAAGCCTCAAAGAAATGGTATCAGAGGAAGACCTTTCGGAAAATGTGATGTTTCTTGGAAGAAGGGATGATGTGGAAATGGTAATTAATGCTTCTGACCTCGTTCTTTTGACATCTTTAAATGAGCCATTCGGAAGGGTTATAGGAGAGGCAATGGCATGCGTGGTTCCAGTTCTTGTTCCTGAAGAAAGCGGAATTGGTAGAATAATAAAGGAAAAAAATTGCGGATGGTTATTTTCAGAAGGTGATGACCTTTCAAAAAAAATTATTTCGGTTCTTCACGATGAAGCCTCAAAAGAAAAAGTTATAAGAGGACTATTTCTTTCCTACGAACTCTTTTCACCGGACGAAATCTCTGATAGAATTAAAAAAATTCTGAATGAAGAGCTGTAAAAAAATTGCAGTGGTTCACGATTATCTGACACAGAGAGGAGGAGCAGAGAGGGTTGTTATTGCCTTTATGAAAACATTTCCTGAGGCTGATCTCTTCACCTCTCTCTATGACCCCGAAGGCACATTTCCCTTTTTCAAAAATTTAAAAATAAGAACCAGTTTCCTACAAAAAATCTATTTTCACTTCATCGGGCACAGAATCTACCTACCATTATATCCTGAAGCCTTTAAAAGCCTTGACCTCAACGGTTATGACCTCATCATTTCATCCTCCTCCGCTTTTGCAAAATGCATAAAAAAGAACGAAGCCATTCATATAGGTTATATCCATACCCCGCCAAGGTTTCTTTATTTTAAATACCATTACCTTGAGAAGGAAAGGTTTTCATTTATAAAAGAAATATACCTTATGGCATTTCTGAAAAAATTAAAAAATGAAGACATGGAAGCAGTTAAAAATATTGACCTCATAATCACAAACTGCAGGAACATACAAAAGAGAATAAAAGACATCTATGGAAGGAAAAGCGAAATCCTTCATCCACCAATTGAAGTTGATAACTTCAGCATAGAAAGAAATCAGGAAGATTTTTACCTCATCGTATCAAGGCTTTTACCCCATAAAAAGATAGATATTGCAATCTCCGCCTTTAACAAACTCAAGAAAAAACTGATAATAATTGGAACTGGACCGGCTTATAAAAGTTTAAAAAGAATCTCCTCCTCAAACATAAAATTTTGTGGCTCCTTAGACGACGAAAAATTGAAAAGTCTATATTCAACCTGCCGAGCACTTATTTTTCCTCAGGAAGAGGACTTCGGAATTGTTCCCCTTGAATGCATGGCATCAGGAAGACCTGTTATAGCCTATGGAAAAGGGGGGATTCTTGAAACTTTGGTTCCAGAAGAAACGGGGATATTCTTTTATGAACAGACCACTGAAGCAATAATTGATGCTGTGATGAAGTTTGAAAAGATGGATTTTGACCCTGAAAGAATAAGGGAAAATGCAAAAAAATTTGACATAAAGGTGTTTCAGGAAAAAATGAAAGAAATTGTTTTCGGGGCATTTTAATAAAAATTTTCATTCAGAAACCCAATTTTACCAGGGTGGATTTGGATTTCCTGTGTAAAATCCAGTGTTCTTTGTATCGTGTTTGAACTCTGGCCAGGGCAAAAGAGAAGGGACTGGAACATTACCACCTGCTCCAATAGCATAGATTTTATCATCATAAGACCCAACTACAACCTCAAGCTTTCCATCATTGTCTATATCTCCGAGGGATGGGGAGGATCGCACATAATAACCTGTTGTATAAGACCATAGAACTGAGCCATCCTCACCATTAATGGCATAGATTTTATAATTAGACCCAAATACAACCTCAAGCTTTCCATCATTGTCTATATCTCCGAGGGATGGTGATTATTAAACATAATAACCTGTTGTATTATACGAAGAACCTCATCAATG
>JBBIVP010000074.1:0-9475 GCA_037439705.1 bacterium | reverse complement strand
AGAGAGAGGTTGCAAAAACATTTTTGGGGTCAAGTTTTAATATCTCATTGCATGTTTCCTTCACTGTGTTATAATCTCCAATCTCTTTAAAAAACTGGGCATCTTTGATGAGAGAATCTATATAGTTTGCATCAATCCTTTCTTCTTTTGAAATCTCCTCAACCCCTTTTAGTGGCTCTACAAGGATTTCTTCATAAATTTTTTCTTCTTTCGGACTTTCAAATTCCTCAGGCATTTCAATTTTTATTTCTTCTTCAGGTTTTTCTTTATATTCGGGCAGCTCAACTTTTATTTCCTCTTCTGGTTTTTCTTTGTATTCGGGCAATTCAATTTTTATCTCTTCCTCAGGCTCAGGGGGGGCAACTTTAACCTCTTCCCGAAATTCCTCTTCAGCATGGATAAGTGCCTTTTCAAGGTCATATTCACCATCCTTTACCTCTTCAACAGGAGTAACTTTAAATTCTTCTTCTTGTCCTATTTTTTCTTCTTCCACCTCTATCGGAATGGATTCCTTGGGCACCTCCTCTATTTCCACCTCTGTAACTATCTCCTCTTCTTCTGAAACCTCTTTTTGTGGTAATATCTTTGAAAGAAGTTCTTTTGCAAGGGTATTATCGGGCCAGGCAGAGAGCGAAAGGTTGAGATATTTTAAAGCTTTCTCTGTGTCTCCTTTCTCTTTCCAAAGATAGGCTAACCTGTAGGCAGCAAGAGAAAAAAGTTCCTGGTGACCGAGTTTTTCTAATATTTTCATTATTCTGTCAAGATACAGTTCTTCCTCAATGGAAAGGATGTTTATGTTCCTTAAAATTTCCTCTGCCTTTTCTCTGTACCCTTCAAAAGGAAACTTTATATAAATCTCAAGCTTTGTAAGAGCCAGTGAAAGGCTATCTGTTTTTATAAGGGATGGAGGTTTTGAGTAAAAATCCTCTTCTCCTTCAATTTCTGTTTTGCTGAGAAAGGCTTTAACTTCCTGATTTTCTGGGTCTATTTGAAGAATTCTTTCATACACATTTCTTAATTTTTTATTGTCTTTCTGTTTTTTGTATATATCCAGGAGCCCCCTTAGAGCTATAAGAGATTTTTCTTTATCTCCGATAGCCTGAAAACCATATGCAAGTAGTTCAAATATATCTGCTTCCCGCTTCCTGCCCGTTTTCTCCATATAATGCTTTATTACATTTATTCCTGCCTTGTATTCCCCATTAGCATAAAAAGCCTCCGCTATCAGTTTAAGGGATTCATCTGGAAATAGATTTGGAGCTTTTTTAAAGATAGGAAGGATAACTCTTTTGTCATCCGCTGTAGCAAGTTTTTCAAGCAGTAGGTTAATTTCCTCCTTTGCTTCGTCTGTATATCCTATGTGAATCAGGTAATCTACAAACTTTACTCTGTTCTGAATGTTACCCTGATCAATTTCAAGAAGTTTCCTGTAAATATCAATAGCCTTATAATGTTCTTTTCTTTCAGCATATACCTCTATTAACTGAAGGTAGGTTTTTACCATCTCGCTTCTCCACCCCATAGCCTCATAAACTTCGGTCATCTTTTCTAAAATTTTTTCATTTTGAGGGGCAAGGGTTATGGCTTTTCTCAGAAGGGATGGAGCTTTTGATGCAAATCCTTCTTTTATGTATATATCCGTAATTTCCAGATATTCTTTAATCATATTTGGATAATCCTTAAGTTTTTCATACAGGTCCGCCATTTTCTTTTTCATTTCAAGATAATCCTTTGAAAGAATTCCCGGTAGGTTCAGATATTTCTTACATTCCTCAATAGCAAGTTTATAGTCTCCTCTTTTTGTGTATTCCTCAATCGCCTTCTTTATGAGTAGTTTCTGCCTTTGCTCTTTATCCTTCATTTCTTATAGAATACCAATTTTTTATATTTAAAGTCAAATTGTGTTGGAAAACAATACATGCATGATTTCTGTAATGGAGTGAAAAGAATTGAGTGGGCCAAAAAGATAAAGCAGGATTGTATTCCGGATCGGGATATATTACTCATCCGTAACAGGATAAAAAATTGACTTGACTTTAAATGAATTGTAAAAAATCTTTGAAAATGGGCTACTGGATTTTAATAAATTTTATTCTTCTCGTTGACCCCCCTGTAATAATAAAAGCAAAGGAACTACCACTTATTGAAAAAAAGCCTGTTGATGAGATAAGTGTCTCCGTTTACAGAGATGGAAAAAGGGGGTCTGTTTCTTTTCAAATAGATGAGGTTGACAAAAATGGAAATTACCTTACCACTTATGTAAGGGATAATGGAGATTTTAAAAAAAGAAGAGATGGATGGAAGTTCGGAAAGTTTAACGGCGATGACGAAATCGTTTTTATGGCATCTGATTGTGGAGAAAAATCACCATTCAGGGATATGAGAGATATTTACGAAATACAAGTTGAAATGGATGGAAAAACCTGTTTTTTCTATGTAGGCTCAGGAGAAAGGGAATCCAAAAAATATATATCCTATCTCCCGTTCAATGACCTCTTTTCTTCCGAATTCTTCTCTTACGGGTCCATAAATTCTTCAAACCATGCAGTTCTTAATCATTTTTTAATAAAAGGTGTCCGAGAAAACCTTATCAAGAATTTCCGACTTCACCTCAATATTTCATCCCTTAAAGGAAAGATAAAATTTGAAAGAACAGAGGAAGACCTCTCTGCGGATGTTGCAGGTTATACAGATGGACCTGTCCGACTTGTAAAACTTATGAATTATAGGATGAGAATAGCAAAAGGGATTCAGACCCCAAAGGCTTTGAGAACATCCATTACTTATAGAGCATGCGGAAATTTTCCAACCGAAGTAAATATCCCCATAAAACCCTCAACATTTGTAGACGAAGCATTTTTAAACCTCTCCTTTGATTTTACAAATGCGCTGGAAAAGTTTAATATACTTCTTCCGGATGGCAGTATGGTCTCACCTGGAAAATTGAACAATATGGAAGAAAGAACTGTCCCTGATGTGAGAGAAATTGAATTTAAAGGTTCAGAAAACTCCTTCATTGCCCACTTACTTATTCCCTCTGAAATAAAAGAAAAAATAAACGGAAACATTATTTTTTCAAAAAAGGAGGACGGATTCTCCCTTTCATGGAAACTCAACGGATTTGAAAAATTAAATAAGGGAAATTACTCTTTCGTATTTCAACTCTGCGTTATGAACGAAATGCTTCCCGACATAAAGGATTTAAAAGTGAAAATAATTCCGCTGGAGAAATAATGTCATGTTTGAGGGACTGACACAAAAATTTTCTACAATAATCAACAGGGTGAGTGGAATAGCAGTTATGACGGATTCCCTTCTTAAAGAGATTACTTCTGAAACAATAAAAAACCTCATAGATGCAGATGTTCATTATGAAATAGCCCATGAGATAGTTAACAGAATCAAAGAGAAAATAAGTGGAAAAGAGGTTCCACAGGGAGTTTCTCCTGGAGATTTTTTCATATTCACCCTTTATGACGAGATAAAAAACCTTTTGGGTGGAGGCGAAGAACTGATTCTTAAGGGGAAACCCTCTTCAATCATGATAAGTGGACTTAATGGAAGCGGAAAGACAACCACCTGCGGAAAAATTGCACTATTTCTGAGAGAAAGGGGAAAATCCGTTATCCTTATTCCATGTGATTTGAAAAGGTGCTCTTTCTCAAAAAGCAGGAGTTGATTTCTTTGACCCGGAAGGCTATACAGATCCGGTAAGGGTTGCATCAAAGGGATTAAAGTTTGCAAAAAGTAAAGCCTACGATGTAGCAATTTTTGACACTGCAGGAAGGCTTCACATTGATAAAGAATTGTTGAAGGAACTCAATAAAATTTATAATGAGATAAGACCATCTGAGCACCTCCTCGTTATTGATGCGATGACAGGACAGGAAGCAATAAGAATTGCAACCGAATTTAAAAGGGCAGTTCCAATTACGGGATTGGTCTTCACAAAAGTGGATACAGATACAAGAGGAGGAGCGGTCCTTTCTGTTCGTAAAGTCACTGGAAGACCAGTAAAATTTCTTGGAACCGGAGAAAAGCTGGATGACCTTGAAAGGTTTTTGCCAGATAGAATAGCAAAAAGACTCCTTTCCTTTGGAGACATTGAAGGTATTATGGAAAAAGTTGCAAAAACTATAGATGAGGAAAAGGCAAGGAAAATGGAAGAAAAACTCAAAAAAGCGGAGTTTACCCTTGATGACCTCCTTGAGCATATAGCCATTTTAAAAAGGATGGGGGGATTAAGAAAAATCCTGCCTCTTCTTCCTGGTTCCTCAGGATTGAATAATGATATTGATTTTCTATTCGCAGAGGAAAGTTTGAAAAAAACTGAGGCAATTATCCTATCTATGACCAAAAAGGAAAGGGCAAATCCCGAGATAATTGATGGCAACAGAAGATTGAGGATTGCAAAAGGAAGTGGGACAACAGTGGCTGATGTCAATAGAGTTCTTAAATCTTATAAAAACTTGAAAAAAATTATGAAAAGGTTTAAAAATATAAACATCCTGAATCTTTTTGGAGGATAAAATGGCAGTGAGAATAAGACTTGCAAGAACAGGAAAAAAGAAAAAGCCTTCATATCGGATTGTGGTTGTGGATTCAAAAAAACCGAGATACACCAACTTCATTGATATGCTCGGGTATTACGACCCTCTCGTGAATAAATCCCATATTGAAATGGAAAAATTAAGAGAATGGATTAAAAAAGGGGCGGAGCTTACTCCTGCAGTTTCACGACTTGTGAAAATTAGAGAAAAAGAAATTCCACAGACGGAGGTGAGCAATGGTTAAAGAAATGGTAGAGAGCATAGCGAAGCTCATAGTGGACAAGCCAAACGAAGTAAAGGTGAATGTCCTTGAAGGCACCCAGACAAATGTAATAGAGTTAAGGGTTGCCAAAGAGGACCTCGGCAAGGTCATAGGGAAGGAGGGAAGAAATGCAAAAGCAATAAGAACCCTCCTTAACGCTATAGGAAATAAAATTAACAAAAGAATTCACTTAGAAATAATAGAATAAAAAGTTAAGGAGAAAGTTCTTAAACCTCTTTCAACTGGTAAAAAGGTAATAGACTGTAAAACCTAAGTTTGTTTTAAATTGCCTTCTGTGATAACTTTTTTAAAAATTCTGGAGGCAGGAGATGAAAGCGGTGGTGATTTACGAACATGGGAACAGAGATGTGTTAAAGTATGAAGAAATTCCGACTCCAAAACCTTCTCCTAAGCAGGTCCTTGTAAAAATTAAAGCCTGCGCATTAAATCACCTTGATATATGGGTGAGAAGAGGAATTCCTGGTTTGAAACTCAAATATCCCCACATTCTCGGAGCAGATATAGCAGGGGAAATAGCAGAACTGGGAGAAGGAGTTGATGGATTGAAAACAGGTGAAAAGGTTCTGATTTCTCCGGGAGTGAGCTGTGGAAAATGTAAAATGTGTTTATCTGGAAGAGATAATCTCTGTAAAAATTACCACATCCTCGGAGAAGGTATAAATGGTGGATATGCGGAATATGTCGTTATTCCCCAGGAAAATGTACTTCCTTTTCCTGAAGGAATGTCTTTTGAAGAAGCATCTGCCATTCCTCTCGTTTTTCTAACTGCCTGGCATATGATTGTGAAAAAAGCAAATCTCCAGCCACAGGAAACGGTTTTCATCACAGCTGCTGGAAGTGGTGTCAGCACAGCAGCGATTCAAATTGCAAAAGCGATTGGAGCTTATGTTATAGCAGGTGCATCAAGCGATGAAAAACTTGCAAAGGCAAAAGAGCTTGGAGCAGATGAAGTCATAAACTACTCAAAAGAAGACATACCAAAAAGAATAAAAGAAATTACAGGTGGAGGCGTGGATTTAATTCTTGACCACACAGGAGTAGTGAACTGGGATAAAAAAATAGCCTCTCTCAAATGGGGCGGAAGAATTGTCATCTGTGGCGCTACTTCAGGATTTAACGCTGAGATAGACCTGAGACATATATTTTTCAAGCAATTATCAATAATTGGTTCAACAATGGGGTCAAAGGGTGACCTGTTTGAAGTCCTTGAACTTGTGAAAAGGGGGGTGCTCAAGCCGGTGGTTTATAAAGTCCTTCCACTTAAAGAAGCAAAAGAGGGGCACAGAATTCTTGAAGAAAAGGAAGTCATTGGAAAAGTTGTGCTTAAGGTTGACTGATGGTAAGGGTTAGATTTGCACCTTCTCCAACGGGTTATCTCCATGTAGGAGGAGCGAGGACTGCACTGTTTAACTGGCTGTATGCGAGACACCACAACGGAAAATTCATTTTGAGGATTGAAGATACAGATCTTGAACGCTCATCAGAAGAATTTGTAAAGAACATCCTTGAAGGATTAGAGTGGCTTGGTTTAAACTGGGATGAAGGACCGTATTTTCAGAGCAAAAGGCTTGAGAGGTATAGAGAGATTGCTAACCTCCTCCTTGAGTCTGGAAAGGCTTACAGATGCTACTGCTCTCCGGAAGAGCTTGAAAGAAAAAGGGAAACTGCATTAAAAAGCGGAATCCCTCCAAAATATGATAGAAAATGCAGAAATTTGAAAGAAATAAAACCTCAGCCATTTGCAATAAGATTTAAATCTCCATTGGAGGGAACTATAATGGTCAAGGACATGATAAGGGGGGAACTCATTTTTTATGCAGAAGAAATAGAGGACTTTGTCATTCTTCGTTCAAACGGGATGCCAACATATCATCTATCAGTAGTTGTAGATGACATTGATATGAGAATAACTGATATAATAAGGGGTGAAGACCACATAAACAATACTCCGAAACAGATACTTCTTTATGAAGCCCTTGGGAAAGAAATTCCTAAATTTGCCCATGTTCCGCTCATACTTGTAGAAGACAGAGGAAGATTGAGCAAAAGACACGGAGCAACTGCACTTTTGAGCTACAGGGATGAAGGTTACCTCCCTTCCGCTATGCTCAATTTTCTCGTCCGATTAGGATGGTCGCACGGCGACCAGGAGATATTCGGAATAGATGAACTTATAAGACTTTTTGACATAAAGGATGTTGGTAAATCTCCATCCGTTTTCAAGATAGAAAAACTTAACTGGTTAAACGCTGAGTACATGAGGAAGAAAACGCCCGAAGAACTCTATCCATTAATTGAAGGATTTTTAAAAAAAATGGGAATAAATCCAAAACCGGAGAAAGGATACCTTTACCTCCTTGAACATGTAAAAATAAGGGCGAAGACCCTTAAAGAAGTAGCTGAAATGTCTGCTTTCTATTTTCTCAGAGAACTTAAATACGAGGAAGAAGGAAGTAAAAGGTTTTTTGATGAAAACGGAATAATGGCTTTAAAAAAGGTTTCTTCTTTTCTTGAGACAGTGAAGAATGAAGAGGTTGATGAAAAAACTCTTGAAAAAGGCTTCAGAGAGATAGCAGATTCACTCGGTTTAAAACTTCTTCATGTAGCCCAGGCAGTAAGACTTGCCCTCACGGGAAGAACAGTCAGTCCTGGTATATTTGATCTAATTAAATCGCTGGGCGTTGAGGAATCCATAAGAAGAATAAAAATGGTCTTAGAGAAATGAGGGTTCTTATCACAGGTGGAGCTGGTTTCATAGGTTCTCATCTGTCACGAAAACTCATTGAAATGGGAAATGAGGTGATATGTATTGATAATCTCCTTACAGGGAACCTTTCAAACATTGAAGACCTTATGAAGAGAAAAGAATTTCTCTTTATAAAACATGATATTACAAAACCAATCTTTATTGAAGGAGAGATTCACCAAGTTTTCCATCTTGCCTCACCTGCAAGCCCAAAAGATTATGCTCAATATCCAATACAGACATTAAAGGCTGGAGCGTATGGAACCCACAATGCTCTCGGCATTGCCCTTCATAAAAAAGCAAAATTTCTTCTCGCATCAACATCAGAGGTTTACGGAGACCCTCTTGAACATCCACAAAAAGAGACATACTGGGGTAATGTGAATCCAGTTGGACCAAGGGGGGTTTACGATGAAGCCAAGAGATTCGCAGAAGCACTTACAATGGCTTATAACAAAATTCATAAACTTGATGTGAAGATAGCAAGGATATTCAACACATACGGACCCTTTATGAGGCTTGATGATGGAAGGGTTATACCTAACTTTATAAACCAGGCGCTGAATGATGAACCCTTAACAGTGTTCGGGAACGGAGAACATACAAGAAGTTTCTGCTACATAGATGATATGATTGAGGGTTTGATAAAACTTATGGAATCAGATTTTAACGGTCCAATGAATCTTGGAAGTCCGGAGGAATGGAAGATAAAGGAGGTTGCAAAACTCTTTATGGAAATTTCAGGTAAAAAACTGGAGATAAAATACCTCCCCCTTCCGGAAGACGACCCTCACAGAAGACAGCCCGATATATCCCTTGCAAAAAATGTCCTGAATTGGGAACCAAAAATTAGGTTAAGGGAAGGACTCAAAAGGACATGGGAGCATTTCTTAAAAAAATTATAGATTAAATTTTAGGCAATTTCTCTCAATAGATTCAACCTGTTGATTTGTGGCACTCATTTTACCCTCCTCTAAAAAAGTGGATAGGGAGATAAAGAAGAGGAGAAAGATAACAATGAAGAGCAGCCAAAATTTTCAATTAAATTTTTCTCGTTAAATTTTATAATGGTTGAAATTTAATCAAACACCGAAATGCTTGAATTTATGTTTTAAAAATGTTAAAATTTTAAATGGGTGAAGAAAAAGAAGGGAAAATACTACTCAGTCCGGTTCTTCAGCGAAGGGGAAAAATTGGAATTTTTGAAAAAAATTAAATACCTCCTGATTCCCATAATAGGTGGGCTGATATACATTAGCTTGCCCACAAAATACAGAAATTTGCCAAAAGAACAAGGCAGGCCAAATTTTACAACCGAATATGGAAATCGGAAAAAAGAAATTGGAAGGTCTGATTTTGAAAGTTTGAAAAACAATTTTGTGAAAAAGGAAGCAAGTAAGCAGGAAGGGCAAATTGAATATGGAAAAAGCCAGCAAAACAATTCGGTAGAACAAAAGAAAGAGGAGGAGATGCCTGATTGGATACGCATCATTCTTGAAGCAAGGCAATTTTTAAGAAGGGGTGAATATAGGCAAGCAATCAATCATCTGAAAGAGAATGGTATGTATCTTAAAGCAATTTTCTTGGCAAAGGAATTGGAACCATCTATGATACCAGAAATTGCTCAGGAATGTTATAATACATATATTGAAGAACTGAACACGACATCAAAAACCAATGAAATTTTTGCTGTTTTGATGAGTGCCTATATATGTGCTGACTGGCTTGGATTTAAGGATAAGCTAAAATCAACATTTTTAGACATAGCAAGGGAAATTGATGATCCGGTAATACTTGATTATTCGACACATTATCTATCAATTTATGTAAACTCCCTAAAAGACGATGTAAAAGAAATCAGAAAAATAATGGATGAAAATTTTGGCAGGCTTGAGT